>NZ_JAWDIY010000013.1:0-150011 GCF_032380655.1 Diplocloster hominis
TACGCAGAAGGCTGGAGAACCTCGCAGGGCCTGGAACACTGTCCGAGCCGTCCTCTGGCGAGTTTGTTCCGGGCCCTGCCAATAAGAGGTTCTCCAGCCTTCGGAGTTAGCCATTCTTATGTCCGGCCGAAGTGATTTGGCCCCACGGGATTCGCCGCCCGGTTCCAAAGGCCGGACCGCCTCCCTCCCTTCCCGGACCTTCGTCCACAAAATCCCCATTTACCAAAGTTGGCCGTAAATCGTAAAAAATTTACCAAAAAAATAAAAAAATACTTGCAATCCTCAGATCTTTCCTATATACTTAAACGTGCTGTGACATTGATAGCGTTGAAGCGTGAGGTTGCTGCCCAAATGTGGCAGGTTTTCCGTGGAGCGAATGTCAAGTTAGGAAACTGGCGACAAGTCACTGTACCGAATAAGATCCGGATCAGCAGGATCGAGTATCTGAACGGTTTTCGAGCCGGGCAGAGCACACCGTGTAAGAATGTAGCAAACGCGACACACACGGAAGAGTGTACAGTCACCGCTTGTCGTACTGGTATGAAAAGTACGAAAAGGAGGCGACTTTTTTTATGGCAAGTCAAGTAATGAGAATCACATTGAAAGCGTATGATCATCAATTGGTGGATGCATCCGCGAAAAAAATCATCGAAACTGTGAAGAAGAATGGTGCTCAGGTGAGCGGACCGGTGCCGCTGCCCACGAAGAAAGAGGTAGTTACCATCTTGAGAGCGGTACACAAGTACAAAGACTCCAGAGAGCAGTTCGAGCAGAGAACTCATAAAAGACTGATCGACATTATCACACCTACCCCGAAGACGGTAGATGCATTGTCCAGACTGGAAATGCCCGCAGGTGTGTACATCGACATCAAAATGAAACAAAAATAAACAGCAATCGATACGGTATCCCCGTGTCGTTAAGGAAACTTGTTTTCCCGAACTAGTATGAACGCAGCTAAATAAGCATGGCCGCGTTCCGCTGTAGATTTAGGAGGTAAAGGAAAGAATGAAAAAAGCGATCTTAGCTACAAAGGTTGGAATGACCCAGATCTTCAACGAAGATGGCACGTTAGTTCCGGTAACCGTATTACAGGCTGGTCCCTGTGTGGTTACACAGGTGAAAACCGCTGACAATGACGGATATGACGCCGTACAGGTCGGATTCATGGACAAACGTGAGAATTTGGTGAACAAGCCTATGAAGGGCCAGTTCGACAAAGCAGGCGTATCCTGCAAGAGATTCGTAAAAGAATTCAAGTTTGAAAATGCAAGTGAATATCAGCTGGCACAGGAAATCAAAGCAGATGTTTTTGAGAGCGGCGAGAAAGTTGATGTTACTGCCATTTCCAAAGGAAAAGGATTCCAGGGCGCGATCAAGAGACATGGCCAGCACAGAGGACCCATGACCCACGGTTCCAAATATCACCGCCATGCCGGATCCAATGGTTCCGCATCCGATCCCAGTAAAGTATTCAAAGGCAAGAAGATGCCCGGACACATGGGAGCGAAGAAAGTTACGGTACAGAACCTGGAAGTTGTCCGCGCAGACGCAGAGAAGAACCTGCTGCTGGTAAAAGGCGCAGTACCCGGACCCAGGAAAGCATTGGTTATTATCAAAGAAACCGTGAAGACGGCGAAATAAGAGGCTTTGAGAAAGGAGGAACTTACAGATGGCAAACGTATCTGTTTATAATATGGAAGGCAAAGAAGTTGGTACGATGGAATTAAACGATGCCGTATTCGGTGTGGAAGTAAACGAGCACCTGGTACACATGGCAGTCGTAAACCAGCTTGCAAATAAGCGTCAGGGAACTCAGAAAGCGAAAACCCGTTCTGAAGTATCCGGCGGTGGAAAGAAACCCTGGAGACAGAAAGGAACCGGTCACGCGAGACAGGGTTCGATCAGAGCTCCTCAGTGGACGGGCGGCGGAGTTGTATTCGCACCGGTACCGAGAGACTACTCCTTTAAGATGAACAAAAAGGAAAAGAGAGCGGCACTTAAGTCTGCTTTGACTTCCAGAGTAATGGAAAGCAAATTCATCGTGCTGGATGATCTGAAATTCGATGAAATCAAAACCAAGAAGTTCCAGGAAGTTCTGAACAACTTAAAAGTGAACAAAGCTTTGGTTGTACTGAATGACAATGATGAGAAAGTGGTATTATCCGCGAGAAACATTCCGGAAGTCCGGACGGTTCTTACCAACACCATCAATGTATACGACATCTTAAAATACAACACAGTCATCACAACGAAGGCAGCTGTTGCAACCATCGAGGAGGTGTATGCATAATGGCAAGCATTCAATACTATGATGTAATCTTAAAACCGATTATCACGGAAAAAAGTATGAACGCGATGAGCGAGAAGAAATACACATTCTTAGTCCATCCGGAAGCAAACAAGACGATGATCAAGGAAGCGGTTGAGAAAATGTTCTCCGGAACAAAAGTAGCCAGTGTCAATACCATGAATCTGGAAGGCAAGACGAAGAGACGTGGAATGACCTACGGAAAAACCGCAAAGACCAAGAAGGCCATCGTAAAACTGACCGAGGACAGTGCAGAAATCGAAATTTTCGAAGGGCTGTAGGGCTGGCTGTGAACACTTGGCGATGAGGAGCTTGCGACGAAGAGCCTAGTGAGAACGCCGTTACCGAGACTCAGCGAGAGCGCGCCTTTTGCGGTCGAGCGCTAGTCGAGCGTAACAGTCCAGCTGCAAACCTACTCATACCGGCAGAGTACTCTGCCAACAACAGCCAAGCAAGAACGCCACTCCCAAACCCATCGAGAATACACATTTTTCAATTAAAGCACTAACCTCAGCTTCATATTAACGCAGCAACAAACAATAACCAGAACTTGAAAGGAGTGAAAAAAATGGGTATCAAAACCTATAACCCATATACACCTTCCAGAAGACATATGACCGGTTCTGATTTCTCCGAAATCACAAAAACTACCCCGGAAAAATCCCTGGTAGTATCTCTGAGCAAAAACTCCGGCCGTAATAATCAGGGAAAGATCACAGTCAGACACCGCGGAGGCGGTTCCAGACGAAAATACAGAATCGTGGATTTCAAGAGAAAGAAAGACGGAATCCCGGCAAAAGTAATCGGTATCGAGTACGATCCGAACAGAAGCGCCAATATCGCGCTGATCTGCTACGCAGACGGCGAGAAAGCATATATCCTGGCTCCGGAAGGCTTAAAGGACGGCATGAAGATCATGAACGGACCGGAAGCCGAAGTGAGAATCGGAAACTGCCTGCCGTTATCTGATATCCCGGTAGGTACCCAGGTACACAACATCGAGCTGTATCCCGGCCGCGGCGGCCAGATGGTCCGTTCCGCAGGAACCAGCGCACAGCTGATGGCTAAAGAAGGAAAATACGCAACCTTACGTCTTCCCTCCGGTGAAATGAGAATGGTTCCCATCATCTGCCGTGCTTCCGTAGGTGTGGTGGGAAACGGTGAGCACAACCTGATCAACGTAGGTAAGGCAGGACGGAAACGTCACATGGGTATCCGCCCGACCGTACGTGGTTCCGTCATGAACCCCAACGACCATCCCCACGGTGGTGGTGAAGGTAAAACTGGTATCGGACGTCCCGGTCCTTGCACCCCTTGGGGCAAGCCTGCTCTGGGCCTGAAGACCAGAAAGAAGAACAAACAGTCCAATAAGCTGATTGTAAGAAGAAGAGACGGAAAGGCTATGAAATAAGGAGGTTAGAACCTATGGCTCGTTCATTAAAAAAAGGACCGTTCGCAGATGAGAGTTTATTAAAAAAGATCGACTCCATGAACGCATCCGGTGATAAATCGGTCATCAAGACCTGGTCCCGCCGTTCTACGATTTTCCCGCAGATGGTCGGACATACAATTGCAGTTCATGATGGAAGAAAACATGTTCCGGTATATGTAACGGAAGACATGGTAGGCCACAAGCTGGGTGAGTTTGTCGCCACCAGAACCTATCGTGGACATGGCAAAGATGAGAAGAAATCGAAAGTAAGATAGGAGGTATTCTAAACCATGGCAAAAGGACATAGAAGCCAGATAAAAAGAGAGAGAAATGCCAATAAAGATACCAGACCTTCCGCAAAGTTATCTTATGCCAGAATGTCTGTCCAGAAGGCATGCTTCGTATTAGATGCCATCAGAGGGAAAGACGTGACTGCGGCTCTTGGTATTTTAGCTTATAACCCCAGATATGCTTCCGGCGTGATCGAAAAATTATTGAAATCCGCTATTGCAAACGCAGAAAACAATAATGGAATGAATCCGGAGAATCTTTACATTGCAGAGTGCTATGCAAACAAGGGACCTACAATGAAGAGAATCAGACCGAGAGCTCAGGGAAGAGCTTACCGGATTGAAAAAAGAATCAGTCACATTACCATTGTGTTGGATGAAAGATAAGGAGGGCAATCATGGGACAAAAAGTTAATCCGCATGGCTTAAGAGTCGGTATCATCAAAGATTGGGACTCTAAGTGGTATGCAGAAGATGAATTTGCTGATTATCTGGTAGAAGACTACAAAATCAGAAAATTCCTGAAAAATAAATTATTCAGTGCCGGGATTTCCAAAATCGAAATCGAACGTACTGCAGACCGTGTGAAAATCGTGATCTACACCGCAAAACCGGGCGTAGTCATCGGTAAAGGCGGATCTGAAATCGAAAAAGTAAAAGCAGAGCTTCAAAGATTTACTGACAAGAAATTGGTAGTAGATATCAAAGAAGTGAAAAGACCTGATAAAGATGCACAGTTAGTGGCTGAAAATATTGCGCAGCAGTTAGTGAACCGTATTTCCTTCCGCCGTGCGATGAAATCCTCCATGGGCAGAAGCTTAAAAGCAGGTGCTCTTGGAATCAAAACTTCCGTATCCGGCCGTTTAGGCGGTGCTGATATGGCCCGTACCGAGTTCTACAGCGAGGGTACGATTCCGCTTCAGACACTTCGTGCTGATATTGATTATGGATTCGCTGAGGCAGATACCACCTACGGCAAAGTCGGAGTTAAGGTGTGGATCTACAAAGGCGAAATACTTCCAACGAAAGCTGATAAGGAAGGGAGCGATAAATAATGTTAATGCCGAAAAGAGTAAAACGTCGGAAACAGTTCCGTGGCTCCATGAAAGGGAAAGCTTTAAGGGGCAATACCATCAGCAATGGTGAGTATGGTATCATTGCCATGGAACCCGGATGGATCAAATCGAACCAGATCGAGGCAGCCCGTGTTGCTATGACCCGTTACATCAAGCGTGGTGGCCAGGTTTGGATTAAAATATTCCCCGATAAACCAGTAACCACGAAACCGGCAGAAACACGTATGGGTTCCGGTAAAGGTTCCTTAGAGTACTGGGTAGCCGTAGTAAAACCCGGCCGTGTGATGTTCGAGATCTCAGGTGTACCGGAGGAAACGGCGAAAGAGGCACTGCGTCTTGCAACCCATAAGTTGCCTGTGAAATGTAAAGTCGTTTCTCGCGCAGACTTAGAAGGCGGTGATAAACAGTGAAAACGAATAAATTTGTAGAAGAATTAAAATCGAAATCTGTTGTGGAATTAAAGGAAGAGTTAGTAGCTGCGAAAAAAGAGCTTTTTAACTTAAGATTCCAGAATGCGACAAATCAGTTGGATAACACAAGCAGAATCAAAGAAGTTCGCAAAAACATTGCCAGAATCCAGACCGTTCTGACTGAAGCTGCGAAAGCTGCTGAGTAATAGAGAGGAGCTACACAGATGGAAAGAAATCTGAGAAAAACCCGTACGGGCAAAGTTGTCAGCAATAAAATGGATAAAACCATCGTTGTTGCCGTAGAAGACCATGTAAGACATCCTCTTTACAAAAAGATCGTAAAGAGAACGTATAAATTGAAAGCTCATGATGAGAACAACGTGTGCAATATCGGCGATACCGTAAAAGTTATGGAAACAAGACCCATTTCCAAAGACAAGAGATGGAGACTTGTGGAAGTCGTAGAAAAAGTGAAATAATTTCTTCGGGTTAAATTTTAAGGAGGTTAAAGGCATGATACAACAAGAAACAAGGCTTAAAGTTGCCGACAATACCGGTGCCAAAGAATTACTTTGTATCAGAGTTATGGGCGGTTCCACCAGAAGATATGCCAATATCGGTGACATCATTACAGCCACGGTCAAAGATGCAACGCCAGGCGGTGTTGTTAAAAAAGGCGATGTTGTAAAAGCTGTCGTGGTACGTACCGTAAAAGGCGCTCGTCGTAAAGACGGCTCTTATATAAAATTTGATGAAAATGCAGCAGTCATCATCAAAGATGACAAGACTCCCAGAGGAACACGTATTTTTGGGCCGGTAGCCAGAGAGCTTCGTGAGAAACAGTTTATGAAGATCGTATCCTTGGCTCCGGAAGTATTATAAGGAGGTGTTCTAAGAAGATGTCAGCGATCAAAATTAAAAAAGGCGACACGGTAAAAGTGATTGCCGGTAAAGATAAAGACAAAGAAGGAAAAGTCCTTTCCGTAGATCAGAAAAACGGCAGAGTCCTGGTAGAAGGCGTAAACATGGTAACCAAACATGCGAAACCCTCCGCAGCAAACCAGAACGGCGGTATTATGCATAAAGAAGGACCGATCGATGTTTCCAACGTCATGTACCTGCACAAAGGTAAAGTAACCAGAATCGGATACAAAATGGATGGAGACAAAAAAGTACGTGTAGCCAAAGCTACCGGCGATGTAATTGATTAATTCTAAGGAAGGAGGTCCGGAAAGTTGAGTAGATTAAAAGAGATTTACAAAAGTGAAATCGTGGAAGCGATGACGAAAAAGTTTGGATATAAAAACGTGATGGAAGTACCGAAACTTGACAAGGTAGTTATCAACATGGGTGTTGGTGAAGCCAAGGAAAACGCAAAGCTTTTGGAAGCGGCGGTCAAGGATATGGAAACAATCACCGGCCAGAAGGCAGTGATCACCAGAGCGAAGAATTCCATCGCTAACTTCAAGATCAGAGAAGGAATGCCGATCGGATGTAAAGTAACACTTCGGGGCGAAAGAATGTATGATTTCGTAGACCGCCTCATCAACCTGGCACTTCCCCGTGTGCGTGACTTCAGAGGTGTGAACCCGAACGCATTTGACGGAAGAGGAAACTACGCGCTGGGTATTAAAGAACAGTTGATTTTCCCGGAAATCGAATATGATAAGGTTGACAAAGTACGAGGCATGGATGTCATTTTCGTTACAACCGCGAAAACCGACGAAGAAGCCCGTGAATTATTGACACAGTTCAATATGCCGTTTACCAAATAATTAGGAGGGAAAATTTCATGGCTAAGACATCAATGAAAATTAAGCAACAGCGTCCGGCGAAGTATTCTACCAGAGAATACAACCGTTGCAGAATCTGTGGCCGTCCGCATGCTTATTTGAGAAAATACGGAATTTGCAGAATCTGCTTCCGTGAATTAGCTTATAAAGGTCAGATACCGGGCGTTAAAAAGGCTAGCTGGTGAGGCTGTGAACACTTGGTGATGAGGAGCTTGCGACGAAGAGCCTAGTGAGAACGCCGTTACCGAGACTTAAGCGAGAGCGCGCCTTTTGCGGTCGAGCGCTAGTCGAGCGTAACAGTCCAGCTGCAAACCAGCCCCGCAGATTCTAAAAAAAAGGAGGTAAAACCCAAATGACAATGAGCGATCCGATTGCAGATATGCTTACAAGAATCCGTAATGCAAATACTGCAAAACATGATACCGTAGATGTACCCGCTTCAAAGATGAAAATCGCGATAGCTAATATCCTGGTAAACGAAGGATATATCGCAAAATACGATCTTGTAGAAGACGGCAGCTTTAAAACAATCCGTATTACTCTGAAATACGGTAAAGATAAAAATGAGAAAATCATTACCGGACTTAAGAGGATTTCCAAACCCGGACTTCGCGTATACGCAGGAAAAGATGAATTACCGAAGGTTTTAGGAGGACTTGGAATCGCAATTATTTCCACCAATAGTGGTGTTGTAACTGATAAAGAAGCGCGTAAACTTCAGGTAGGCGGAGAAGTTTTAGCGTTTGTATGGTAAGGAGGTACGGGCATGTCACGTATAGGAAGAATGCCAATCGCGGTACCCGCAGGCGTAACTGTGGATATTGCAGAAAATAATAAAGTGACTGTAAAAGGGCCGAAAGGTACTCTCGAGAGAGTATTGCCCTCTGAGATGGAAATCAAGATGGAAGATGGTCAGGTAGTTGTTACCAGACCCAACGACCTGAAGAAGATGAAATCCCTGCATGGTCTGACCAGAACGTTGATCAACAACATGGTTGTTGGTGTAACCAATGGATATGAAAAGGTACTGGAAATCAACGGTGTTGGTTACCGTGCCGCAAAATCCGGTAAGAAATTAACCCTCTCTTTGGGATATTCTCATCCGGTTGAGATGGAAGATCCGGAAGGACTGGAATCCAAGGTAGATGGTAACAAGATTACCGTCTCCGGTATTGATAAAGAAAAAGTTGGCCAATACGCTGCTGAGATCAGAGATAAGAGAAGACCGGAACCTTACAAGGGCAAAGGTATCAAATATGCTGACGAAGTCATCAGACGTAAAGTTGGTAAGACTGGTAAGAAATAATAAAGGAGGGTTAGAGAAATGGTTAGTAAGAAATCAAGAGCCGAAGTCCGGCAGAATAAACATAGAAGAATGCGCAACCGTTTCAGTGGCACAGCTGCTCGTCCGCGTCTGGCTGTGTTTCGGAGCAACAATCATATGTATGCGCAGATCATCGACGATACCGTGGGAAACACTTTAGTTTCTGCATCAACCCTTCAGAAGGATGTAAAAGCAGAGCTTAAGAAAACCAACGACGTTGAAGCAGCTGCATATCTTGGTACGGTTATCGCGAAGAAAGCCCTGGAAAAGGGTATTGATGAGGTAGTCTTTGACCGCGGCGGCTTCATATATCAAGGAAAGATCCAGGCACTGGCTGACGCAGCCAGAGAAGCCGGATTAAAATTCTAGGCAGGAAGGAGAAGAACACATGAAACGTACAATCGTTGACGCTAGTCAGTTAGAATTAACCGAAAAAGTAGTTTCCATCAAGCGTGTAACTAAGGTTGTTAAAGGTGGTCGTAACTTCCGCTTCACAGCTTTAGTCGTAGTAGGCGATGGCAATGGCCATGTCGGCGCAGGTCTTGGAAAAGCAACCGAAATTCCGGAAGCGATCCGCAAAGGAAAAGAAGACGCAGCCAAGAAGCTGATCACCGTTGCAATGGATGAAAATAACAGTATTACTCATGATTTCATCGGAAAATTCGGAAGTGCTTCCGTGCTGTTAAAGAGAGCTCCTGATGGTACTGGTATCATCGCAGGCGGCCCGGCCCGTAGCGTGCTGGAGCTTGCAGGTATCAAAAATATCCGTACCAAATCCCTGGGCTCCAACAACAAGCAGAACGTGGTAATCGCTACCATCGAAGGCTTGAGACAGTTGAAAACTCCGGAAGAAGTAGCTAAGAATCGCGGCAAAGCCGTCGAAGAAATTCTGGCTTAATTAAGGAGGCAATGAAAATGGCAGAGAAATTAAAAATCACATTGGTGAAATCCACCATCGGCGCGGTTCCGAAGCATAAAAAAACAGTTGAGGCCCTTGGCCTTCGCAAGTTAAACAAAACTGTGGAAATGCCGGATAACGCAGCGGTTCGTGGCATGATCCAGCAGGTGAAACACTTAGTGAAAGTAGAAGAAATCTAATAGAAACAGCAGTTAAGGAGGTGTAACGATGGACTTATCGACGTTAAGACCAGCAGAAGGATCCAAACACAGCGATAACTTCAGAAGAGGCCGCGGCCATGCATCTGGTAACGGTAAAACTGCAGGTAAAGGACACAAGGGGCAGAAAGCCCGTTCCGGAGCTCCAAGAGCCGGATTTGAAGGTGGACAGATGCCTTTATACAGACGTATCCCTAAGAGGGGATTCACCTGCAGAAACTCAAAAGAAATCGTAGCAATAAATCTCGACGCTCTTGAAGTGTTTGACAATGATGCAGTAGTTTCCATTGAAGCTTTGTTGGAAAAAGGTATTATCAAAAACCCCAGAGATGGTGTTAAAATTCTTGGAAATGGAGAATTAACTAAGAAGCTTACCGTACAGGCAAATGCTTTCAGTGCAAATGCTGCAGCTAAAATCGAAGCTCTTGGTGGAAAAACAGAGGTGATCTAATTGCTCGAAACACTTCGTAATGCATTTAGAATAAAAGACATAAGAAATAAGCTCTTATTCACATTTGCCATGTTGGTAGTCGTACGTATCGGTTCCCAGCTCCCGATTCCGGGAGTGAACCGGTTGTACTTCCAGCAGTGGTTCCAGCAGCATTCCGGAGATGCCTTCAATTTCTTTGACGCATTTACCGGCGGTTCTTTTACTTCGATGTCGATCTTCGCCCTTAGTATTACCCCGTACATCACATCTTCCATTATCATGCAGTTGCTGACCATCGCGATTCCGAAGCTGGAAGAGATGCACAAGGAAGAGGACGGCAGAAAGAAAATCGTGGCCATCACCCGTTATGTAACGGTAGCTCTTGCGCTGATCGAATCGATCGCAATGGCAGTTGGCTTTGGACGTCAGGGATTATTACTGGACTACAATTTCGTAAGCGTGGCAATGACAGTTGTTACGATGACGGCAGGTAGTGCATTCCTTATGTGGATTGGTGAACGTATTACGGAAAACGGTGTGGGAAATGGTATCTCTATCGTATTGTTGATCAACATTATTTCCCGGCTTCCTCAGGATATCGGTACTTTATTCCAGCGGTTTGTACAGGGAAAAAGTGTTGCGAAAGCCGGCTTAGCGATAGTCATTATCCTGGCAGTTATCCTGTTTACAGTAGTATTTGTTATCGTGTTGCAGAATGGAGAACGCAGAATTCCAGTGCAGTATGCCAAAAAGATGCAGGGGCGTAAGATGGTAGGCGGACAGTCTACGCATATTCCGCTGAGAGTGAATACAGCCGGTGTTATTCCGGTTATCTTCGCATCCTCCCTGATGCAGTTTCCGATCGTGATTGCAACTTTTATCGGAAAAGGGCAGGACAGTACGATTTTGGCAGTACTGAATTCCGGAAATTGGTGTAATCCTCAAAAACCGGCGTATTCCGTAGGTTTGCTGGTATATATTATATTAATCGTATTCTTTGCATATTTCTATACTTCCATCACCTTCAATCCGATGGAAATTGCGAACAACATGAAAAAACAGGGTGGATTCGTACCTGGTATCCGTCCCGGAAAACCTACTACGGAGTATTTGACAAGAATTCTGAACTATATTATCTTTATCGGAGCTGTCGGCCTGACGGTTGTATCTGTCATCCCGATTATCTTCAGCGGAGTATTCGGAGCACATGTTTCCTTTGGAGGAACATCACTGATTATTATCGTCGGTGTAATTCTGGAGACATTAAAGCAAATCGAATCACAGATGCTGGTTCGCTCCTACAAAGGTTTCCTGAACGACTAATGCGATTGACCCGATAAGGGGCGGACTTTGATTGGTTCGCCCTTTTAGGGCATAAGCATGGTAACACCCTTCGGGTATACCTGTATGCCGTTAAAAACACGGCATAAACATGGTAAATACTGGTAATACTTCATAATGGAGGAGGAATCACTATGAAAATAATTATGCTTGGAGCACCCGGCGCTGGTAAAGGAACACAGGCGGAAAAGATTGCAGAGAAATATCAGATTCCCCACATCTCCACCGGAGACATTTTCAGAGCTAATATAAAAAATGGTACGGAATTAGGAAAGAAAGCAAAAACCTATATGGACCAGGGACTTCTGGTTCCCGACGAACTGGTTGTAGATCTGGTTGTAGACCGTGTACAGCAGGAAGACTGCAAAAAGGGTTATATTCTGGATGGATTTCCCAGAACGATTCCCCAGGCAGAGGCGCTGGATGCCGCGTTATCTGCAAACGGTGAAAAAATAGACTACGCCGTCAACGTAGAAGTAGCAGATGAAAACATCATCAATCGTATGGCCGGCAGAAGAGCCTGCTTAAACTGCGGAGCTACATATCATGTAGTTACAATTCCTCCGAAGGAAGAAGGCGTCTGCGACAAGTGCGGAAATGAACTCGTATTAAGAGAAGATGATAAACCGGAAACGGTAAAGAAGCGTCTGGATGTGTATCATGACCAGACACAGCCCTTGATTGAATATTATACCGCGGAGAAAATTCTCGTGGAAGTAGACGGAACCAAGGACATGGCTGAAGTTTTCGGTGACATTGTAAAGGTTTTGGGAGCGTAAAAATATGGCTGTGACAATAAAATCTGCCAGAGAAATTGAGCTGATGAGAGAAGCTGGCAAGATACTTGAAAAAGTACACAATGAAATGGAGAAAGCGGTTCGTCCCGGTATCTCAACAAAGGATATCGATCTATTCGGCGAGGAGCTGATCCGAAGCTTTGGTTGTATCCCGTCCTTTTTGGGATATAACGGGTATCCGGCTTCTATCTGTGTTTCCGTAAATGATGAGGTGGTGCATGGGATTCCCGATCGGCATCACATAATCCAGGAGGGCGATATCGTGAGCCTGGATGCAGGAGTCATTTACAAGGGGTATCAATCCGATGCAGCTAGAACACATGCGGTCGGGGAGATCAGCCAGGAGGCCAGGCAGCTCATTGACGTGACAAAACAGAGTTTCTTTGAAGGAATCAAGTTTGCCAGAGCAGGACATCATCTCCATGAGATATCCGCTGCGATTGCCGATTATGCCGAGAGCTTTGGCTATGGTGTAGTTCGGGATCTGGTAGGCCACGGCATAGGGAAAGAAATGCATGAGGACCCTCAGATACCTAATTTCCGGCAGAAGAGAAGAGGATTACTCCTGCAACCCGGTATGACACTTGCTATTGAGCCTATGATCAATGCAGGCCGTTATGATGTGGCTTGGCTTGACGATGACTGGACAGTAGTAACAGATGACGGTTCTTTGTCCGCCCATTACGAAAATACGGTTCTGATCACAGATGGGGATCCGGAAATTTTCACCCTTTCGAAGTAGAGGTTTTGCTATGGAAGAATGGAAAGCAGGAATGCTGGCGAAGGCAAAGGCAGGTCATGATAAAGACCAGTTATATGTCATAATAAAAGTAGAACCGGAATATGTATATCTGGCGGACGGTAAAAAAAGGACGCTGGACCGGCCCAAAAAGAAGAACCGGAGACATGTCCAGATCATCAAGCGGGCATCCGGTGAGCTGCAGACGAAATTTGAAAACGGAAGTAAAATCATAGACGAAGAAATCAAATATATATTGAAAGCCTATCAGGCGACAATGGTGAGTGAGGAGGTCTAAACTATGTCAAAAGCCGATGTTATCGAGATCGAAGGAACAGTCGTAGAGAAGTTGCCGAATGCCATGTTTCAGGTGGAATTGGAAAACGGCCATAAGGTACTGGCCCATATCAGCGGAAAGCTGCGTATGAATTTTATCCGTATTCTGCCGGGCGATAAAGTAACGATTGAACTGTCTCCCTACGATTTATCCAAAGGCAGAATCATCTGGAGAGATAAATAGACATAATTAGTCAGAAATGTCCATAAAACGCAGAGAATTTATGGAAGATTTGTCTTGCATTATAATATGGTTGATGTTATAATATAAAACGGACGTTTTTTGGGGCCCTTTTGTAGTTATGCCCTGAAAATAGATAAGAAAAGCCCGCGGACATACCGAGATGTCCGGGTTTCATGGGCAAAAATAAGGAATCGCCTTATGGCAGGAAAGGAGGGTTTTCCGTGAAGGTAAGATCATCTGTAAAACCTATTTGCGAAAAGTGCAAAGTTATCAAGAGAAAAGGAAGTATCAGAGTTATCTGTGAAAATCCGAAACACAAACAGAGACAGGGCTGATTTGTCTTGTCAGGTTCCATTCTATTCGTGCGGCTGCAGTATGAACCACGAGGCTGCGTTGTTCATGCTGGTTTAAATAATTCAATAGATTCTGTTTTTCAATACCGAGGGAAAACGGAATTGACTTTTGAAACGTAATATGTCTTAAAAGACAGACAAGAACAATGAAATGTAGTGATTAACTAATGGAGGTGTAATGCGCACATGGCTCGTATCGCTGGTGTAGACTTACCGAGAGAAAAACGTGTAGAGATTGGCTTGACTTACATCTACGGAATTGGAAGAACGAGTTCCAACCGTATTTTGGCAGAAGCGAAAGTAAACCCTGACACCCGTGTCCGGGATTTGACGGATGAAGAAGTTGGTAGAATCCGTGACGTCATCGATGCAACCCAGATGGTTGAAGGTGATTTGAGACGTGAAATTGCCATGAATATCAAGAGATTACAGGAAATCGGCTGCTATCGTGGTATCCGTCATAGAAAAGGACTCCCGGTTCGCGGTCAGAAGACTAAGACAAACGCAAGAACCAGAAAAGGTCCGAAGAGAACAGTAGCGAATAAGAAGAAATAATCTTCTGCTGTAAATCTTGATAAAAACTATTATTTGTCTTTAAAAGACGGGTATACCTAAATGTCTTTAAAAGACAGACAAATTTAATGAAAGGAAAATAGTTTAAAATGGCTAAAAAAGTTACCAAAAAAGTGACAAAAAAGCGTGTAAAGAAGAACATTGAGCGCGGACAAGCGCATATCCAGTCTTCTTTTAACAATACGATTGTAACCTTGACGGATACGGAAGGGAATGCAATTTCCTGGGCAAGTGCGGGAGGATTAGGTTTCCGCGGTTCCAGAAAATCCACTCCTTATGCAGCACAGATGGCAGCAGAGACTGCAACGAAGGCAGCATTAGTACACGGCCTTAAGACTGTAGACGTTATGGTAAAGGGTCCCGGATCAGGTAGAGAAGCAGCGATCCGCGCGCTTCAGGCCTGTGGTTTGGAAGTTACCAGTATCAGGGATTGCACTCCGGTTCCTCATAACGGATGTCGTCCGCCAAAACGTAGAAGAGTCTAATAGGAGGTGTAGTTGACATGGCAGTTAATAGAGTACCCGTCCTGAAAAGATGCAGATCCCTTGGACTGGATCCGATCTACTTAGGATATGATAAAAAATCCAGAAGAGAATTAAAAAGAGCAAACCGGAAAATGAGTGAGTATGCTCTGCAGCTTCGCGAAAAACAGAAAGCGAAATTTATTTACGGAGTATTGGAAAAACCTTTCCGTAACTACTATGCAAAAGCGGATAAAATGCGCGGCATGACCGGTGAAAACCTGATGATCTTATTAGAGAGACGTCTGGACAGCGTGATCTACCGTATGGGCTTTGCCAGAACCAGAAGAGAGGCCAGACAGGTCGTGGATCACAAGCACATCACCGTAAACGGAAAGTGTGTAAACATTCCTTCCTACTTAATCAAAGCCGGGGATGTTATTGAAATCAAAGAAAAATGCAAAGGATACCAAAGATATAAAGATATCTTGGAAGTAGCAGGCGGAAGACTGGTTCCCGAATGGCTGGATGTGGATCAGGAGAATCTGAAAGGTACCGTAAAGGAACTCCCGAACAGAGAAGCAATCGATGTTCCGGTAGATGAGATGCTTATCGTCGAATTATATTCCAAATAATCCTTAAAGGCTTGTGGTATATAATCACCCTCAGAACAATGATAACCCAAAAGGAGGGGCTTTGTAGTGTTCGATTTTAATAAACCCAAAATTGATATTACGGAAATCTCAGAAGATAAAAAGTATGGCAGATTTGTCGTAGAGCCTTTGGAGCGAGGATATGGAACAACTCTTGGTAATTCCCTCAGAAGAATTATGCTTTCATCTCTTCCCGGCGCAGCAGTAAGCCAGGTAAAGATCGAAGGTGTTCTGCATGAATTCAGCACGATACCTGGTGTTAAGGAAGATGTGACAGAAGTCATCATGAACATCAAGAGCTTGGCCATCAAGAACAACAGTGATACCAATGAGCCTAAAGTGGCCTATATCGAGTTCGAAGGTGAAGGGGTTGTAACAGCGGCAGATATCCAGGTTGATCCGGATATTGAAATCATGAATCCTGATCTGGTAATCGCGACCTTGAACGGCGGAGCGGACAGCAAGCTGTATATGGAGCTGACCATAACCAAAGGCAGAGGTTACGTAAGCGCTGACAAGAATAAGGATGAAGAACTTCCCATTGGCGTGATCGCCGTGGACTCCATCTATACTCCGGTTGAGCGTGTGAACATGGCGGTAGAAAATACCCGTGTCGGCCAGGTGACGGACTTTGACAAACTGACGCTGGATGTATATACGAACGGAACATTAGCTCCGGACGAGGCAGTAAGTCTGGCTGCTAAGGTACTGAGTGAGCATCTGAGTTTATTTATAGATTTGTCCGAAAATGCAAAGACAGCAGAGGTAATGATCGAAAAAGAGGACAATGAAAAAGAAAAAGTACTGGAAATGAACATTGATGAACTGGAATTATCCGTTCGTTCCTACAATTGTCTGAAGAGAGCCGGTATCAATACGGTCGAAGAGCTGTGTAACCGGACTTCCGAGGATATGATGAAGGTCCGTAACCTGGGACGCAAATCCCTGGAAGAGGTACTGGCGAAATTAAAAGAACTTGGTTTAGAGTTAAACCATACGGAAGAATAGTAGTAGGAGGTAAGGCGTAAAATGGCAGGATATAGAAAGCTTGGCAGAACATCAAGCCAGAGAAAAGCTTTGATCAGAAACCAGGTGACCAGCCTGATCAATAACGGCAAGATCATCACCACGGAAGCGAAAGCAAAAGAAATCCGCAAAGTGGCTGAAGGCTTGATCGCCATGGCAGTAAAAGAAAAAGATAATTACGAAACCGTTACGGTAACCGCTAAGGTTCCCCGTAAGGATAAAGACGGCAAGAGAATCAAAGAAGTACAGGATGGCAAGAAAGTACAGCTCTTCGACGAAGTGGAGAAGACGGTTACCAAAGACGCTCCGTCCAGACTTCATGCCAGAAGACAGATGTTAAAAGTTCTCTACCCCGTAAAAGAAGTACCTGCAAAAGCTGCAGGGAAAAAGAAAAACACCAAGAATGTGGATCTCACTGAGAAGTTATTCAAAGAGATCGCTCCCAAGTATGAGAACCGCAACGGCGGCTACACCAGAATCGTGAAAATCGGCCCGAGAAAAGGTGATGCAGCGATGGAGGTTGTACTGGAGTTAGTATAATTCATTGGGAATCAGGATTTAAGTAGTTGGATTTAAAATAGTCAGAATCAGGCTGTACGTTTGACCGATGAGGATCGGTGAAGGGTGCAGCCTTTTTTCTCTTATATAAGTCATGGTTAGAGGAAGTTTTAAATAACAATATTTCAACAATTATTAACGTACGTATAAACGTAGGTTATAATGAAAGCATAAGAACGGCGATAAATGTAACAAAAGCCAGGGATAATATATATCAAATATTAGCGGATGTTAATTTGAATAGTCAACCTATCACCATTCAAGGAATAATTCAGTAGTCTGCATTATAATAGTTGTTAACCGGCAGGATATGGTCTATAATTAATTCCAAAAAGCAAAATTCGGAAGGAGCCTTACATTGGATAAAGCGGTTGGGGGATCAATGAGTATGGTACTGGACGCCTTCTATAGGCCGTCAGGATTTCAGGTGGAACTGCTGGAAGTGCCCGGCAGGCGCGGCAGAAAAAAAGAAGCGGCGGACAGCATGGGCCCTGCGGACAGGAAAAGGGCGGGCGCGGAAAAAACGGGTCAGGAAGAGGCCGGCTTGGAGACATCGGGTCTGCATATTGAGAATCAATACTTGGGAGAACCGCAGGTCTGGTTTGACCGGCTGAGGGAGGATCCGTGGAAGGGGCTGTACCATCTGGGGTTCCTGCTGCCGGAGAGCTGGATGAGGCCCTCCGTGTGGTATTTGCACCGTATAGCAGCGTATTTGATCCGGCGGCTCTCCACAAGTCCGGAACTGGAATTGGAACGGGACGGGCTGGAGGCGGAGCTGTCTTCGGGGGAGGCAGGAACACTTCTGGAGGCGCTGCCTTTTGTAAATGGGGCGGAGTTCGTGGATGAGGCCTGGATCGGGAACATCTGGCAGAAGCTTTTGGAGTGTTTCAGAAGTGAGATTCGTGAATATGACGGCACGGCGGCCGCCTATTTTGCGGAATACAATTCCAGGATCAGTGTGGCGGGCAGAGTCTTTTTCCATCTGGTGGAGAGCCATCAGGAGGATTATCCCTTTGCTTTTATGGCTACTTATTCCACTAAGCCGGTGAAAAGTAAGAAGGCCATCCATACGCCATTAAAGAATGCTCTGCTCGAATTCAAGGATGACCAGAAGAAACTGCTCTCCCTTCTGTCCGCTGTGGCGAAGGCGGCGGATGCCAGTCCTCTGATCGGGGATCTGATGGAGAGCGGCGAGCTGTTTTCCCCTCTGCGGTTCACCGCGCAGGAAGCCTATACATTTTTGTCGGAAATACCCATCTATGAGGAAGCGGGGATCATGTGCCGGGTTCCGGATTGGTGGAGACGGCATACCAACGCGGTCAGCTTGTCTCTCACCGTGGGGAACAAGAAACAGTCGCTGGTGGGACTGGACGCTATCGTGGATTTTTCCCCGTCTTTGATGATCGACGGGGAGAAGCTTACGGAAAAGCAGCTGAAGGAATTCCTGGCGATGGCGGAGGGGCTGGCGCTGTACAAAGGGAAATGGGTAGAAATCAATAAAAAGAAGCTGGAAGCTGCGCTCACGGCACTGCAGAAGGCCAAGGAGCTGGCCAAAGACGGGAATTTCACTCTGGCGGAAGCTATGAGGCTGGAATTAAGCGCGGCGCCACAGAGCACGGAGGGAGAAGAGATCTCTGTCACAGTATCGAATGGTAAATGGATGAAGAAGATCCGGGAAATGATGGTCAAGCCGGCATCCATTGACCCGGTGCCTCTGGAGCCCACGTTCCATGCCGATCTGCGAACCTACCAGGAGGAGGGATACCGATGGCTCAATCTGATGGCCGAGCTGGGACTTGGAGCCTGCCTGGCGGATGACATGGGGCTGGGCAAGACAGTGCAGGTGATCGCGTGGCTGGAACATTACCGGCAGACTCACGCAGGACAAGAGCTGCAAGGAGAGCAAGCACGGTATGGCGGACAGGCACTGCTGGTGATCCCGGCGTCCCTGATCGGCAACTGGCAGAAGGAGATAGACCGTTTCGCCCCTGAGATGCCCTATGAGATCCTGCACGGGAGCCAGGCCGGGGCGGCTCTGGAGACGGAGGAAACGAAATCAGAGCATACTTTCTTATACATTACCACTTATGGGATGGTGCAAAGACTGGAAGGGCTGCTGGTCAAAAGCTGGGATATCGTGATTCTGGATGAAGCCCAGGCTGTAAAAAATGCAGGTACAAAGCAGACGAAAGCGGTAAAAGCGATCCCGTCGCGTCTTCGGATCGCTATGACCGGAACGCCGATCGAAAATAATCTGGGCGACCTGTGGTCTCTCTTTGATTTTCTGAACAAAGGCCTGCTGGGCAGCGCGAAAGAATTCCAGGGCCTTGTGAAGGAGATGGAGTCCGAAGAAGTTGGTTTTCTGCCGCTGAAAAAAATGGTTACGCCTTTTATTCTGCGCCGGCTTAAAACAGATCGCTCCATTATCTCCGATCTGCCCGATAAGGTGGAAGTGAAGGAGTATGCGGGGCTTTCCAAAAAGCAGATCGGACTCTACACGAAGCTGGTAAAAGAGATCGAGAGAAAGCTGGCGGAATCAGAAGGGATCGAGCGCAAAGGCCTGGTACTGGCCGGCATCATGAAGTTCAAGCAGATCTGCAATCATCCGGACCAATATCTGGGGCTGGAAGATTATAAGAAGGAGAACAGCGGGAAATTCGAGTGCCTGGAACAGATTTGCCAGACTATTTATGAAAAGCGGGAACGGGTGCTGGTATTTACCCAGTTTAAGGAAATGACAGAGCCGTTGGCGGAATTTTTGGAATCGATTTTCAACAGAAAAGGATTGATCCTCCATGGGGGAACCCCGGTAAAAAAGAGAAGTGAGTTGGTGGAACAG
Organism: Diplocloster hominis; assembly: GCF_032380655.1. Classification (NCBI taxonomy): domain Bacteria; kingdom Bacillati; phylum Bacillota; class Clostridia; order Lachnospirales; family Lachnospiraceae; genus Diplocloster; species Diplocloster hominis. The sequence continues at coordinate 20,043 of NZ_JAWDIY010000013.1, forward strand.
TTCAATGGGGAGGAGTATGTACCCTATATGGTATTATCTCTAAAGGCCGGTGGTGTTGGACTGAATCTGACCGCTGCCAATCATGTGGTACATTTTGACCGGTGGTGGAATCCGGCGGTGGAGAACCAGGCCACGGACCGGGCCTTCCGGATCGGACAGACAAAGAATGTGATCGTGCATAAGTTCGTCACACAGGGGACCATAGAGGAAAAGATCGACGCGATGATCGAAGAAAAACAGAAGCTGGCCGGCGATATCCTGGGATCGGCCGGGGAACAGTGGATCACGGAGCTCAATAATGAGGAGCTGATGAATCTGTTCCGGCTGGGAGGTGTGAAAGCATGAGCTATTACGGATTTGCGCCCTATGTATCCGTGGCGGAAAAGAGGGCGAAGGCTGACCGGCAGATCGCGAAGCTGAGAAAGAAAAACCCGGATCTGGCGCCGGTTCTGATCGAGGGCAACACCATCGCCCGGAGCTGGTGGGGCAAGGCCTGGAATAAGAACCTGGAGAGCTACGCCGATTATGCCAACCGGATCTCCCGGGGAAAGAGTTATGTGCGAAATCACGCGGTCCTGGACTTACAGATCAGGGAGGGAAGCGTGGAGGCCTTGGTACAGGGTACCGGATCCAAGCCGTATGTGATAGAGGTGGACATCGATGTGCTGGGAGACGAGCGCTGGCGGCAGGTGGTGAAGCTGTGTAATCACCGGATCGATTCCGTGGAAAAACTGGTGGAGGGAAAGTTTCCCAGGGAGCTGGAAGTGATTTTCACGGAGAAGGAGTACGGGATGTTTCCTTCCCCGAAGGAGATACATTTTTCCTGTTCCTGCCCGGACTATGCTTATATGTGTAAGCATGTGGCCGCCGTTCTCTATGGTGTGGGCGCCAGGCTGGATGAAGACCCGATGCTGTTTTTCACACTGCGCAGGGTGGATATCCAGGATCTGATCCGACGTTCGGTGGAAAGCCGGATGGATGCTATGCTGAAAAACGCGGGGAAGAAGAGCGGCCGGGCGATGTCTGAGACGGAGATGCATGATGTGTTTGGGATATAGAGAACTGTGTTTATATGTGAATTACATATAGACTATATTTTTAGTATGAGTTTTTCTGATATGGACGTATAAAGAAGAATATGCATTTAGGTGTAATCAAATTATTTGTATGAAAATAGCACTGCTCAATAACTGATATCCAGTTATTGAGCAGTGCTATTAATTAATCGAGAATATATCCCGAATGTTGTTATTTTTTAAATCCACAGAGAATTAATTTCTGACCTCAAAAGTATATCAAGAAAAAATTAGAAAAGCAATAATTCTATTAAAAAATAATAATCAAATAATAAGTTGATTAAAGTCAATAAATAACTTCAATAAAAAAATGCGGGAACATATTATAGATTATACTATAAAAAACTTGACATAGATGGGCTAGTATGATAGTCTTTACTTGTGAATAAAAAACGCATCTGATATTTTTACCATAATATACCGGTATTCTACCAGATGCGTAATAGTTGACAAATCTACTTTTAAAGTAGATAATGCCCAGACAACATTATTTTAATTTATAAGTAGCATTCTGTCAACTGTTCTGTCAATCTGTGTAGGCGAAGGAGATATAAGAAATATGATTTTAAAGCTGACCGACAGGTTTTATTCCGTAAAATATTGCAGAACAGAAAGGAATAAAAAACATGTATGCTACAAAAATCAAAATGAAATCAGGCTGTAATGGTTCAATGAGTTTAACAGAAATCGATGAGATCTACATTATGGGAAATGCATTAACCGGATATTACAAGAAAGAATATCTACATAGTTATTTACAAATGTATCCGAATTCCATCCAGGTTTATATTTATCCATATCCCTATCTGGTACCAGCTGAAAGTAAGTATGAGGAAAAGTATGTTCGTTCACAGCCGAATAATATCCAAAATGACAATCTTTTAAATTTACCAAGAGAATAACTCTAAATGACAGAAGAAACCTCAAAATAAGGTTTCTTCTGTTACAAATACAATAAATTCAGTTTCCTTAGTAGGGATAGCTTGACGATACATGAGATAAGGAGAGCATATGATAGCTCATATAAACAAGGATACTAAAGAAGAACAAAGTGTATCCGCACATCTGAAAGAAACCGGTGAGTTGGCCTGGAAAATAGGAATTCCCTTACGTATTCCTCATCTCGCAAAATTAACGGCATATTTCCACGATATGGGGAAATGGCGCATTCGGTTTGAAAATTATTTGCGTACCGTGATAGAAAATCCACAATCAATCAAAAAGGGCAGCGTCAATCACAGCTCGGCCGGAGCGATCTATATTTATCGACGCTTTTATAAGAAGGGAGAACATGAAAAGTTAACTGCGCAGTTAATCTGTACCGCGATCATGTCACATCATGGCTTAGCTGATTGTCTATCTGTGGATGGCAAGGATATCTTTCACCGAAGGTTGGAGGAAAACACGGATGAACTAGAATACGAGGAGGTCCTGGATAATTTTGAAAATGATGATATATCAGAATTGCCTTTTGATGATTGGTTTCAGGAATCGGTAAATGAAGTAAGACTCTATTTAAAAGAAAGGGAAATAGCAAACATATCCAAAGATTTTGCACTGGCAATGCTTGAGCGTATCCTGTTATCCGTTTTAATAGATGTTGACAGGCTGAATACAGCGATTTTCGCCGGAAATCGTCAGGAAAAAGAGATCAGGGACGATGTTCCGAATTGGAAGGATCCCCTTCATAATCTGGATCTCTATATGAAAAGCCTGCCTAAATCCGGGAAGATTAATATTTACCGGAATCTGATTTCAGATGAGTGTTATAGTTTCGCAGAAAACGGAACAGGCATTTATACCTTACAGGTACCCACCGGCGGGGGAAAGACACTCAGCAGTATGCGGTATGCTCTGAAACATGCCCAGGAGACCCGCAAGAAAAGGATATTTTATATCGCACCGTATATATCTGTGTTGGAACAAAACAGTAAGGAATATAGAGATATCCTGAAAAAAAAGGAGTGGATACTGGAACATCATTCCAATGTGATTCCTGAAAATAGAGAACAAGAAAAAAAGACGGAATTAAACATTTATAAACATATGACAGAAAATTGGGATCAAAAGATTGTATTAACCACCTTTATCCAATTTCTGAACACACTGTTTTCAGGAAGTACCCAGGCGGTACGGCGCTTCCATAATTTATCCGACGCGGTCATTATTATTGATGAGATTCAGTCACTTCCACTGCACATGACAGCTCTATTTAACATGGCTATGAATGTACTAAATCAGCTATTTCACACAACGATCGTTCTGTGTTCTGCTACTCAGCCTTTATTAGGCAAAGTCAGTAATCCGATCCATCTGAGTGATCCGGCTTCTATCATCTCATCTTCGGAAACTTTATTCCGGGATCTGAAACGTACCGTGATCGAACCGAAAAAGGGACCATATGACGCTGAACGTACAGCAGAATTGGTGGAAGAGATCTTACAAAGAAAAAGAAATGTGCTGGTCATTCTGAATACAAAGGCGGCGGTCAGACGTGTTTATCAGGCAGTATGCGCCAGGTGCAAGACTTCAGATTGTCCGATTGCGGTTATGCATTTGAGTAACAATATGGTGCCGGAACATCGTATTGATTCTATTCAGAAAATGAAAAAGAAACTTCTGAGTGAAGAGCTTTTTGTCTGTATCAGTACTTCGCTGATTGAGGCGGGGGTGGATGTCTCATTTCAAAGTGTCGTCCGCTCTTACGCCGGTCTTGATAGTATCGCACAGGCGGCGGGACGCTGTAACCGCAATGCTGAGGATGAAGACGGCGCAGGAATCGTATACGTGATCCGGTGTACAGAAGAGAACTTAGGACGGATGGAGGAGATAGAGGCGGGAGGTAATATCAGCAAAGTACTTATCCCTGAATTTGTGAAGAGAGAGATAGAGCCGCTGGCTCCCCAGGCTATGGATGAATACTATATCCGGTATTTTGGCAGAACCGATGCCGCACGGAAAATGAACTATCCTATTGAGGAGTGTGGAACGAACCTGGTAGAATTATTGGAAGGGAATCCGCAGGGCTGCAGGGCTTACAGTACAAAGCAGGGGGTAATTCCAGACTTGGTTATGAAACAGGCATTTGGGACAGCAGGTGATAAATTCGAGGCGATTAAAAGCAACACTACAGGTGTATTAGTACCCTACAAAAAGGGAGAGGAACTAATCAAAACACTAGATAAAGAGGTATCTCCGAATCAGCTGCCGGGCTTATTAAAGGATGCTCAGCGTTATACGGTAAATCTGTTTCCGCATCAGATAGATAAGCTAATGAAAGAGAAGGCTCTAATGATACTAAAAAATGGAAATATACTTGCACTCAAAGAAAAATTTTATGACCTGTCACTTGGTATCGTTACGGATGGGAGGTGCGAATTATCGGAAGAGTAGGTATATGTAGCAGAGACAATCAGAGAGAGATTCCAATGAGTAGAGAGAGGAAACAGAACGAGCAGAGGGGATAGGAGGGAACAGCATGGAAAAAGAAAATAGTATTGAGTTCAAAGTGTATGGCAGGAGGGCGTTGTTTTCTGACCCGCTTACCAGGATCGGCGGAGAAAAATTTACTTATCCGATACCAACTTATCAGGCAATAAAGGGGATCACGGAGAGCATCTATTGGAAGCCGACCTTTATCTGGTATATTGACAGCGTGCGGGTTATGAAACAGATACAGACGGAATCTCAGGGAGTCAGACCGATCGACTACGGCGGTGGTAATACCCTTTCCATATATACCTATCTGAAAGATGTGGAATATCGGGTCAGAGCCCATTTCGAGTGGAATGAGAATCGGCCGGATATGGCGGATGACAGAAATGAAAATAAACACTATTTTATTGCACAGAGAATGCTGAAGCGGGGAGGCCGTAGGGATATCTTCCTGGGAACCAGAGAGTGCCAGGGATATGTGGAACCCTGCAGTTTCGAGGAAGGGGGAGGAGCTTATGATAATATTTCGGAGTTGGCTTTTGGTCTGATGGTTCATGGATTTACTTATCCGGATGAAGTGGTCAGAGAGGAAGAAAAGGGGAGTCTGACGGCGCGATTCTGGAGTCCTGTGATGAAAAGGGGAGTCATCCAATTCGTAAGGCCGGAACAGTGCCTGAAACAACGGATTCTTCGGCAAATGGATATGAAGCAATTCGACGACGGTCATTTTTCAAGCGTGGAGGAACTGTATGAGGAGGTGAGATAGTTGGGATGGATACAGGAACTATATGAGACATATGAGAACAGCAGAGAACTCGTCGGACTTGTGGATGATACCGGAAATGTACTTCTGCCGATCGGGCATTCCACACAAAACGCGCAGGTGGAAGTGGCGATTGACCTGGACGGAGAATTCCAGGAAGCAGGAAAGATAGAAGATAAAAGCAAAGCTGTGACTATTATTCCGGTGACGGAGAATTCCGGAGCCAGGTCCAGCGGTATCGCACCGCATCCTCTGTGCGATAAATTGTGTTATGTGGCAGGAGATTTCGCCGATCATTCTGATAAGAAAAAGGCAGCGGAGTACTATGAGGCTTATATTGAACAACTGGCCCGGTGGTGTGAAACAGAGAATTGTCACAGATATGTGACGGCAGTTTATCAATATCTCAGGAAAAAAACACTGATCGATGATCTGGTCGAAGAAGGGATACTGAGTCTGGATGAAAATGGATTCGTTCAGGATAAGAACCGGATTCAGCAGATATCCCCTTCTGAATATTTTATCCGATTCAGAATACAGGATTTTAATGCGCCATTAGGAGGCGAACTTTGGAACAATAAAGAAGTGTATGAATGTTATGTGAACTACTATCTGAGTACATTGAAAAAGAGGGAAATAGATTATGTCACTGGGGAAATTCTTCCGTGCACAGACAAACATCCCGCGAAGATACGGAACAGCGCGGACAAAGCAAAGCTGATTTCAGCCAATGATGAGACAGGTTTTACTTATCGGGGACGGTTTAAAAAGAAAGAGGAAGCCTTGTCTATTGGTTACGCGCAGTCGCAGGAAGCCCACAATGTGCTGCGCTGGTTGCTCCAACGCCAGGGATATCGTAAGTTTGGAACCGCCATTGTAGCCTGGAACGTGGAGGGCAGAAAGGTTCCGGATTTCCTTTCTGATACGGAGGAGGTTGCCGGTGTAATTCCCGGAGATATCGGGTATTCCTATGCGGTGGAATTAAGAAAAGCTATCTTGGGATTATATGGTAATCTGAATAATCATAATTCCCATATGGTGATTATGGCTATGGATGCAGCCACCAAGGGGAGATTATCGATTACTTATTATCAGTCCACCAGCGGCTCAGATTTTCTGGAGCGTCTGGCTTTCTGGCACACTTCCTGCGCCTGGAAGATAGCCTATAAAAAGGACAATATGGATAAATACTTCGTATTCATAGGGGCCCCCAGGCCGGAAGATATGGTTTTGGCAGCATACGGAGCTGAAAGAAACGGGAACGTTAGCGTGGACGATAAATTGATGAAAGCCTCAATAGAACGGCTGCTTCCATGCATACTGGACAAGCATCCGCTGCCCAGGGATATGGTAAGGGCTGCGGTTGCCAATGCTTCCAGACCATTGGCTTACAACCGCGCAAACAGACGGAAATATCTGGAGATTACCTGCGCTATGATCAGTAAACAGCATATTGATGAATCCCAGGATGAGAAGGAGGAAGCAAAATTGGCTTTAGAGAAAGATAACAAAAAGGGTGATTATCTGTATGGAAGGCTGCTGGCAGTAGCTCACGCTATGGAGGCGATCACCTTTGCTCCCGGAGAAAACCGGGAGACGAATGCCACCAGATATACAAATATGTTTGCCAAACGGCCATTTAAGACCTGGCAGATCATTTGGGAGAAAACATTACCATATAAACGGAAATTGACCATTGGACAGAGGATCTATTTTGACCAGCTGCTGTCAGAGATTGAAGGTATGTTCCCGGATGAAGCTTCCAGACATTTGAGCAGACTGGATGGAGATTACATTCATGGTTACTATCACCAATTACAGGAGATTTATCAAAAAAATAAGAATGCTAAAGGAGAGGAATAAGAATGGGAGAATTTACAAGTAAAATTGATTTTGCGGTGTTGGCTACTGTAAGAAATGCGAATCCCAATGGGGATCCTCTGAATGGAAATCGGCCCAGAGAAGATTATGACGGCTTCGGGGAAATATCAGATGTGTGTGTTAAAAGAAAAATCAGGAACCGTCTGCAGGATATGGGGGAAGAGATATTTGTCCAAGCGAATGATCGGATTCAGGATGGTTTTAAAAGCTTAAGCGAACGTGCGAAGAATTGTGCAGAACTTGCAGCCGCCTTAAAAGAAAAAAACAGTGATAGTTATGCGCAGGCCGCATGCAAAAAATGGATCGATGTCCGCAGCTTTGGACAGGTATTTGCATTTAAAGACAACAATGTGTCGATCGGAGTAAGAGGACCTGTTTCTATACATCCTGGAATCAGTATATCTCCTGTAGATATCGTTGATCTGCAGATTACGAAGAGTACCAACAGTGAACCAAGCGCTGAGGGAAAGAAATCTTCCGATACGATGGGAATGAAGCATCGGGTAGAGTTTGGTCTGTATGTGATTAAAGGAAGTATCAATCACCAGCTGGCGGAAAAGACCGGATTTTCCGATGAAGATGCGGAAAAGATTAAAGAAGCGTTAAAGACCTTGTTTGAGAATGATTGTTCTTCAGCCAGACCCGATGGCAGTATGGAAGTTTATCGGCTGTATTGGTGGAAGCATAATTGTCCTGGCGGTCAGTATTCGTCGGCTAAGGTTCACCGGTCGCTGAAGATTCAGCAGAAAGATACGGAAAGCAGTCCGAGGAATATAGAGGATTATGAGATTACACTGGAATCCTTGCAGGGGCTGGAGCCGGAGGTTTATGAAGGCTTATAAGGAAAATTATAGACATTAAATAGTAGTTCCTGTATATTCGAGAAGACGTGACGGAGTTTTTGGTGGAATTTAGAGTTATGAGTCAGAGGTAAAAAACACTTGTAATGAACTTGTCGCTGACAGCAGGTTTCTATTTTTTATATAGGAAATGCCAGTGCTTCATCCGACCCGAAATGTTGTAAAAGTGCTGATACGATTATTTCTGGCTGGATGGAGCCTGGGGCTAGATAGAAACAATGAAGGATTTTGGACACTTAAGGAAGAGGTCTAATGGTCATTTGAATATAAGAGAGCATTTGTAGGTGCGAACATGAAGTGAACATGAAAATACAGGGGGATTCGCACCAAAATTTTTGGGTAAAAATAGCCAAATAGCAAAATAAAGAAATTTATTATGATCTTGATTAAGAATTTGTTGTTGGTTGTGTATAATGAAACATGAAATTGTGGACAAAATATGGCTATTTTTGCAGTTGCCAAGCCCACGCGGCTTGCGGATATAAATTATCCTCCTGGTTTCCTTTTCTGTTGACAGCAAAGTTGCCAAGCCCACGCGGCTTGCGGATATAAATTGCATCGTCAGTTGTCCACCACTCCTTTTTACTGTTGCCAAGCCCACGCGGCTTGCGGATATAAATTATTTTCCCTATGTCCCTGACACCCTTGCAGAAGTTGCCAAGCCCACGCGGCTTGCGGATATAAATTTCTGGACTTTTTATGGCATACAGAACGGCATGGTTGCCAAGCCCACGCGGCTTGCGGATATAAATCTGTCACCGATCAAGGCCCTGACAATCCCGCTTAAGTTGCCAAGCCCACGCGGCTTGCGGATATAAATTAATATAAATGATTCAGACAGTTGTTGGTGTATTGTTGCCAAGCCCACGCGGCTTGCGGATATAAATCTTATATTCCTGTTTTGCCGAATATGGTAACGGCGTTGCCAAGCCCACGCGGCTTGCGGATATAAATCTGAGTACAAAAGAATATGATGCGGAGCGGAAGCGTTGCCAAGCCCACGCGGCTTGCGGATATAAATAATGCGCCACTGGACGGATCCAGTATACCCTTAAGTTGCCAAGCCCACGCGGCTTGCGGATATAAATTGGTACGGGCTGTAAAGAGAGCGACCATAATTACGGTTGCCAAGCCCACGCGGCTTGCGGATATAAATGAATGCGACCCGGATCCGTGCCGGTAAGGTGGTGAATCTGATCCCACGCGGCTTGCGGATATAAATGAATGCGACGGTGATCGGTTACAACACACAGGAAAGTTGCCAAGCCCACGCGGCTTGCGGATATAAATCGGTACCGGTCACAATGTGGAGATCTGGACACCGAGTTGCCAAGCCCACGCGGCTTGCGGATATAAATTAAATCCATTGTGATCTTTCTTTTTTTGTCCTACGTTGCCAAGCCCACGCGGCTTGCGGATATAAATATTGTCTACCGCAATACGAGTTAGACAATTTATCGTTGCCAAGCCCACGCGGCTTGCGGATATAAATGTCTGCATATGTTCAAATCCGCTGTAGAGTGTGTTGCCAAGCCCACGCGGCTTGCGGATATAAATCTGCAGCTCCCTTAACTCCGCCTTGAGACTTAAAGTTGCCAAGCCCACGCGGCTTGCGGATATAAATTTTTAATTTATATATATAAAACCATCGAGGATATCGTTGCCAAGCCCACGCGGCTTGCGGATATAAATAGGTCCATACCCAAAGTCTTTCTAAGCTTATGCGGTTGCCAAGCCCACGCGGCTTGCGGATATAAATATCTATCTTTGTATCAAAATTCAGGCTGCCATCTGGTTGCCAAGCCCACGCGGCTTGCGGATATAAATTTACCAGATTATGACTGAATGAATTGTAGTTTACGTTGCCAAGCCCACGCGGCTTGTGGATATAAATACTGACAGATATAATACGATATAATATTGCTTACCCGACAAACTCATTCCTCTCGAATTCAAGGATAGGAAACAGGCAGGAGCAAATAATTTGCAGAAGGGTTACAGGAGAATAGAGGTAGTTGAAAATAGCCAATTATCATTGAGTTTAAATAGATAAATATCTAAATTACATAATATATATACGGAGGAATATCATGCCCAAAAAGACATATGAAATAACGTTTCATAGTTCAGCAGCAGAATACTTGACTTATGTTGCAGCAGTTGGTGACAATGCTGATAGTATTGAAATGCGCTATGAAGATGAAAATATATGGCTCACACAAATAATGATGGCACAGCTTTAGAATGTATCGGTTCAAAACATAGGACAACATATTAAAAAATATATGGAGACGGTGAATTGATTCAGGAAGCAACTATAAAGAAATTTTTTATAATTCAAAACGAGGGCGGCGTAAAGTCTCGCGGGAAATGGTTCACTATAATCTCCAGATGATCATTGCTATCGGTTTTAAGGTCAATAATGATCGCGCAGTTCATTTTCGTAAATGGTCCGGTCAAATAGTCAAAGATTACACCATCCAAGGCTGGTCGATGGACAAGGAACGTCTCAAAAAAGGGTATATGGGATTGAACACATGGGAATCAGCTTCTAACGGAAAAATTGTAAAGACAGATGTGTCGATTGCAAAGAACAATCTGAGCGACAAAGAAATGTCTTACATGGAAAGAATTGTATCTCTTTATCTTGATTATGCAGAACTACAGACAGAATGACAAATTTCTATGAGTATGGAAGACTGGGCAAAACGGCTGGATAGCTTTCTGGAATTCAATGGAAATGAGATACTGCCTGGTGCTGGTAAGATTAGTGCAGAACAGGCAAAACTTCATGCAGAGACAAAATTTAAACAGTATCGAATTGTACAGGATAGGATATTTATGTCCGACTATGATAGATTTTTATTAGACTGGAAGAAGAAATTAAGAATAAATCCGATTAATCACTAACGATGAAGAAAATAGTTATTTAAGGAGTTCATATATAAAATCTTTATCCCTCCACAAGTAGAAAGAGGTACGATTTTAGTTGACAGATAAGGAAGAGAATTGTTGTAAAAAGCAAGTTAAGCTGCCGCACTTTTGATTTTAAATCTTTGTGCGGCAGCTCCGGTTAAAATTCGAATAATGTAAAAGGTGCAGCCTACTGCCGTGTCTCATATTCCCGGATGCGGTCGATCTTGGGCTGGGAGGAACATCCGTCCTCGAATTCGGAGGAGAGATAGATATCGGCCAGCTTCTCGACATTCCGGATTCCCAGAGTGAAAGCTCCGAAACAGGCAATATTTGCCTTATTGCTTTTACGGGCCCGTTCCGCGGAATAGGCGTCCGTAATCAGGGCGGCATAAGCCCCTTTGACCTTGTTAGCGGCGATGGAGACGCCGATGCCTGTACCGCAGAGCAGGATACCCCGGTCAAATTCCCGGCGGGCGATGGCATCTGCCAGACGGAAGGCAGTATTGGCATATATGGGATCATCGGAGCCATAATCGGTGACCGGATATCCTTTTCTTTGCAGATAGGCGGTCAGCTGTATTTTCATCCCGCGGGCATTAGGGTCGCAGGCAATCACGATACGGTGCATAGGCTCAATCCTCCTTTAGCATTACTTCCAACATTCCGTCAGCCATGGCGGACAGAAGAATACAGCAGGATACGGCGCCTGCGTCCAGGACTCCCCGGGAACGCTCGCCCAGCCGGGAGGCACGGCCATATTTTGCGGTCAGATTCCGGGTCAAAACCATACCGGATGCCGCTGCGGCTTTCATGGCGTCCAGGGCGGCGGTGAAACTCAACTGCTGGTCGGAGGATTCCTTGATAGAGCGGCAGGCCGGATACAGAGTATCTACCAGCGTTTTATCTCCCGGGCGGGCATCCACGATATCGTACAGACTGCGCAGGCCATTTTCCATCATGGAGGAAAAGGTCTGCAGGGTGATTTCATCCGCATTGTCGGCGGATTCGGACATACTGAGAAAAATCGTGCCGTAGATCGGTCCCATAGAGCCTCCGATCTGGTTTAAGAGCAGCAGACCGAGATCTGCCAGGCCGTCCGTGAATCGTACCGGCTTCTCTGCAAGCTGCTCCTGGTACATCGTAAAGCCTTTGTTCATATTTATTCCATGATCCCCATCTCCGATCATTCCGTCTATTTCACTGAGATAATCTTTGTTTTCCTGGATGGCCCGGACCATTTTCAATAAAATGACCCGTCCATCCTGATTTTTTATCAGCATGAGATACTCCCTTTCTATGCTCTCTTATCAGTTGGCTTTTAATTCCTTATGGGCTGGCCTATCATTTGTTTTTGGCTGGCTTATAATTTCTTAGTTGTTGGCATAGCCTATCATTTCTTGTCGGTTCTTTTATGTACTCTTATGCGTTCCACGGTTTACTGCCGGAACCCGGCACAGTCGGCTTCCATATCAATGAGAGTGCGGAGCTCTTCATCCGTATTCATGATAGTCAGGGTGGCTCCTTTCATATCCAGCGAAGTAAAATAATTTCCTACATATGCCCGGTGGATCATAAGACCCTTTTGGGACAGCAGATTCTCAATCTCATGAAACAGGATGTAGAGTTCCATGAGAGGCGTAGCACCGAGACCGGATAACAGGACAACAACCTGATCCTCCTGGCGGAACGGCTCATCCGGTAGAACGGCGCTTACCATACGCTTTGCCATGCCAGCCGCGTCTTCCAGCGGACAGACTTCGATTCCCGGTTCTCCATGATGGCCGATTCCCACCTCCATGGTTTTGTCCTGAATCGTAAAATTGGGGTGATTGGAGCCGGGCAGGGTACAGGGGGTCAGTCCGATCCCGATGCTGTGCGTGTGGCGAAGCGCCTTTTGGGCAGTCTGAATTACCTCGTCCAGGCTGGCGCCTGCTGCCGCTTTGGCGCCGGCACATTTCCACATCAATATTTCGCCGGCGACTCCCCGCCTTTTATCCGCCTGATTACGGGGGGCGCTGGCTACGTCATCGTTGGCCACTACGGTCTTGACCTGGATGCCTTCGCGCTGTGCCGCCCGCACCGCCATTTTGACATTCATATTGTCACCGGAGTAATTTCCATAGAGACAGGCTACGCCGGCTCCCCCGTCGGCCGCACGGAATGCTTCCAGGAAGGCCAGAGCGGTGGGGGAAGAGAAAATCTCGCCTACCGCGGCGGCGTCGCACATATTTTTTCCCACGTAGCCGATGAAGGCCGGTTTATGGCCGGACCCTCCTCCGGTAACGATTCCCACCTTGCCCGGGATCGGAGCGTATTTGGCGGCGACGACTCCGCGGGTGTTTGCTGATTCGTATGTGACCCGCTTCACCAGATGACTGTTTGCCTTAACAAAGCCGTCCAGCATATCGTCGATCATTGTGTCCGGGTTGCTGATTATTCTCTGCATGAATATACCTCCTACTATTTGTTTCTATGATGATCTGACGGTCTCCTTTCACCATGTACATGAAAACGGTCCGCCTGCTATAGGGCTGATTACGGATCTTCTTCCAAGGTATAGTTCATGATACGGATTTCACTTGCCTCAGCGTGATCCAGGATACCCCGGAGCCGGCCGTGATGCATGACCAGGATCCGGTCGCATAAGCCCAGTACCTCATACATTTCCGAAGACAGCAGTATAATGGAATAGCCCTGGGAAGCCAGTGAACGAATCAGTTTATAGATCTCGGATTTGGTTCCGATGTCTATGCCATGGGTGGGCTCATCCAGAAACAAAATTCTGGGATTGTTAGCCAGCCAGCGGGCAATGATACATTTTTGCTGGTTTCCGCCCGAGAGATTAGAGATGAGCTGTCTGCCCGACGGAGTCTTGATACTTAGCATACCACAATATTTTTGGCCCAGACTGCGGCTTTTATTGGGACGGATAATGCCCAGGCGGTTTGCCAGCGCCTTGATGTGTACGGCTGTGATATTATCGTCCACTGACATTTTGGGATAGATCCCCTGAGTCTTACGGTCCTCTGCCACGAAGCCGATCCCGTAACGGATGGCGTCCTCCGGCTTCCGGATATTGACCGGTTCTCCATACAGGAGGATCTCTCCGCTCTCTTTTCGCATACTTCCGAAAATGCCGTGAAGGAGTTCACTGCGTCCGGCGCCTACCAGTCCGGTGAGCCCCAGAACTTCCCCCTCATAGAGAGAAAAGCTGACATCTGAGACATAGTTTTTTACAGTGAGGTTCCGGACTTCCAGTGCTTTTGCCCGCGTGCTATAGTCCTGCAGGAAATCCGAACGTTCCTCCAGCTTAAAGTCCCTGCCGACCATGTAGGAGATCAGCTGCTTCAAAGAAATCTCTTCTGTGTTGTCCAGGGTGATAACCTTGCATCCGTCCTTTAGGACAGTGATCCGGTCCGCCGTCTCCTTTACCTCTTCCAATTTATGAGTGATGAAAAGGATGGAGACGCCGTCATCCCGGAGTCCCTGCATAATTTTCAGAACTTCCCTGATTTCCCCTTTTGTCAGCGCTGCGGTGGGTTCGTCCATGATCAGGACTTTTGGATCCTCCGAAATGGCTTTTGCGATTTCGACCAGCTGTCTTTGCGATACGTTGATGTCCCGGATCAGATCGTTGGGATGGATACTGGACACATGCAGCCGGTCCAGAAGTTTCTGGGCGTTTCGGTTCATGGCGGACCGGTTGGTGATACCCAAGCGATTGGATATAAGCCGGCCGGCATGGATATTTTCGGCTACGGTCAGGGCAGGTGCCAGAGACAGCTCCTGGTGCACCATGGCGATTCCGCGGCTCCGGGCTTCCAGAGGACTATGCAGGTGTACCGGCTGATCCTGGATGAGATAGTCTCCGGATGTAGGGGGGAATACGCCGTCCAGGATATTCATTAGAGTGGATTTGCCGGCGCCGTTTTCTCCGATCACTGCGTGGATCTCACCAGGACGGATATCAAGCGATACATCCTGCAGGGCTTTGACACCGCCAAAATGTTTACAGATATGATTTAAACTGCAAATAGTATTCATAGCGTTTCTCCATTTTTGTTTCCTTTACACCGATTTACATTAGTTTCAGTCCGCTATTTTATTGATCCGATTTCATTTTTCTGGCGCAGTCCAGGGCTACGGAGCAGATGATGACGATACCCAGACAGAAGGTCTGCCAATAGGCGGGGATTCTCAACAGCGTGAAGGCGTTGTTCAATACCCCCATAATGGCGGCGCCGACGATGATACCGATGATATTACCTTCGCCGCCTGCCATACTGATTCCGCCGATGACAGCCGCAGCGATAGCATCCAGCTCGTTACCGTCACCGTAGCCGGCATCCGCGGTGGACATCTGGCCCAGCAGGATCAGTCCCACCACTGCGGCCAGAAGTCCGTTCATAATATAAGGGATGACTCGGGTGAATTTTACATTAATCCCTGATAATTTGGCGGCTTTCTCACTATTGCCGATGATATAGATATTGCGTCCATATACGGTATATTTGGATATCAGAAATCCCACTATGATGATGAGCAGCATGATCAGAATAGAGAGGGGAATATTTCCCAGCTTACCTCCGCCAAAGACCGTGATCCATGATTTATCCACACGAATCGGCATACCCAGCGAGATCATCAGCGCGATCCCGTAACTGACATTGGACATTCCAAGGGTGGCGATAAACGGCGGAATACCCAGTCTGGTCACCAATAGACCGTTAACCAGTCCGCAGGCGCATCCGGCCAGCAGCATTCCAAGGAAGCCGAGGATGGGACTTAAGCCCAGGCCGGTTCCGGAGACGATAAATGCACCAATGACAGCCGTCATTCCGACCAGGCGTCCTATGGAGAGGTCGATCCCGCCGGAGATAATTGTAAAGGACATAGCTACGGCAAGAATCGCGATTCTGGAGATCTGTCGCAGGATATTAATCATATTGGCGGTAGTCAGAAAAATATTGGAACCGAAACTGATGCCGATACATAGGACGATCAGAAAAATAAAGGCGCTGACCTCCGGTTTTTTTAACAATTCTTTCAGATTAGACTTCATATTATGTATTCCTCCAGTACCGCTTCGGGGCGGCAGTATTAGAACGCAGGTTCCGACAAGGATCAGGCCGACCGGGACGTTATGTACAGTCGGATCCTTCCGGGCCGGCCAGTCCTCCGGCTCAGACGAGCCGGCCTGCCAGATCACAGATTAATCGGGATAGTACTCGGTCACATTATCCGGTGTCAGAATCTCACCGCTGAAGTAATTCACGTCCTTGATCGGTTCGCCGGCGACCAAATAGTTGTAAGTGCAGATCAGCGGAGCCGCGCCCTGGTTAAAGGGATCCTGGTCCAGACAGCCGTAGACCTCTCCGGATTTTGTGTAACGGACGGTCTCGGCGGTCCAGTCGTGGCAGAATAATTTGACCTGCCCGGTTTTCCCGGTATCCTGGATTGCCTTGGCGGCACCTTCCGGACCACCGGCAGATACATAGATGAATTTTAAATCGGGATAGGCCAGGATCGCATTCGATGCCTGATCATAGGCCAGATCTGTCTTGTCGTCATTCTCCGTCTCGGCGACGCACTCGAAAGCGGCATTGTCTTTTAAGGCATCTTTGAAACCATTCCGGCGCTGTTCGTGGCTGTATACACTGAAGGAGCCTGTGATAACCGCGTATTCCCCGCCGTCCTCGCCGATCACCACACGGGCGTACTGGCCCAGACGGTTGGCCCCCGCGTAACCGTCCTCTCCGAAGAAGCCCATCCTGGCGGAATCCTCCCCAGCGTCGGTATTCCAGGTGGTAACTATGATACCGGCGTCCACCGCTTCCTGGATAACCGGCTGAAGTGTCTCGGAGAAACCGAAAGTGGCGATGCCGTCATAGCCCATGGTGATACAGTCCCGGATCGCTTCTTCCACTTTTACAGTATTGAACTCCGTCAAGGCTACGAAGTCTACCTGGCAGTTCCGGTCCTTCAGTGCTTCGGTAGCCCACAGAACGCCGTCTTTTACCAGGAGGGAGAACTCATTCAGCTCCAGTCCGATGGCAGCCAGGCGGAGCGGTTTTTCAGATACCTGGTCCACAGGCAGTGCATAGGCTTTTTTTCCCAGGGGAAGTTCGATCTCAGCGGCGGGTGTGAAGGATGCGTTATCTGAAGCGGCGTCCGAATTGCCGTTGTCGTCTGAAGGGGCTGCAGCATCTGGAGCTGCGGTGGAAGCCGGGCTGCCGGAAGCATTTTCCGGGCTGCCGCCGGTATCGGCAGCTTTCTGACCGCAGCCTGAAGCGGCGGCAATAAGGAAAGAGAGGGCCAGGAACAAACAGAATATCTTTTTCATACGAAATACCTCCATAATTTCATACTATCAGGCTCTTTATTTGGTTGATTGATGGCTGTGTCAGGTGTCCAGCAGGGAATAGACAGTGTTACGAAGTCTGGGATGGCAGTATTCCTGCAGATTAGCCGCAGACGGCATGAGCTGGTGTGTATAACAGGCGCACAGCTTACGGTCCGGATCGATCATTGTCCAGGAACCGGCAGCGCCGCTCCACCCGAACTCTCCTGCGGAGCTGCTGCTGCCTCCCGCAGCCGGATCTACCATCGTGCGTACGCCCAGGCCGTATCCATATCCAAGCATATTGGGCCAGGTAAGGCGCTGTACTTTCTGAAAATCTGCCATTTGACAGGGTTCCAGATGATTCCGGCGTATCAGGTCGATGGTCCGGGGGCTCAGAATGCGGGCATCCCGGTAAGTTCCCCCCAGCGACAGCATTGTGGTGAAGACGGACATGTCCTCCAGAGTAGATAAAAGGCCGCCTCCGCCGCTCTCATACAGATATTCCGTTCGGTAGAGATGCTCCGCCTCCGTAAACAGGGCTTTCGTCCCTTCCCGGATCGTAATCACATCTGCCAGCCTATTTGCCTTATCTGCGCGCAGGACAAAGGAAGTGTCTTCCATTCCCAGAGGTTTAAAGAGTTTTTCGGTTAAAAATTCCCCCAGAGTCCGTCCGGACCAAACCTCGATCAGAGCGCCCAGCACGTCCATGCCGTAACCATAGCTCCAGTGTGTGCCAGGATCATAAGCCAGAGGAACTCGAGCCAGTTTTTTCACAAAATCCTGGAGCGTGATCGGTTCTTCGGGCCAGAAGGAGCCAAATGCGGCGATGTCTCTTCCCGTAAGGCTGGATTCGCCGCCGTAAGGGATACCAGAAGTCATCCGCATAAGATCCTGAATGGTGACAGGATGGCTGACCGGCAGAATGTGCGGCGTATCGCTGCCGTCATTCTGGTAATAGGTTCCACCGGAAAAACACGGAAGATATTCCTCTACAGGATCAGTTAGCAGGAAGCATCCCTGTTCGAACAGCATCATGGCGGCAGTGACCGTAAACAGTTTAGTGTCGGAAAAGATCCGGTAAATCGTCCGGGAGTCAAAGGGAACACTGGCATTCAGATCGGCATATCCTGCACATTCCTGAAATAGCAGTTCTCCCTGATAGGACACGGATAATCCGCATCCGATGGGGCCGTCGGGTCGGAGAAAATGGTTAAGCAAGTGTTTGAGCGGGCCGGTATCTGCCGAAATGGTGTGTGTCGGGGCAATGTCTGTCCTCATAAGGCCTCACATTCCTTTCTCAGCCAATTTTTTCTTCATGAAAGCGACGCTGGGCGCCAGTTCTTCCTCATTATGAGCGCCATGAAGGATGATACCGTCATGGTATCCGAGTTTTTTCAGTTCATCCAGCATCAGGTCAAAATCAACGATCCCGTTTCCCGCATAGGTAAAGTCCAGCCCCTCCCCCTCTTTGATGTCTTTACCGTGGACCATCATAACATCATTGCCAAGCAGATCAAACGCATGTTTCATGATTTCTGAGGCATTTTTCCGATAAGCATTGCCCCTGGAAAACAGATTCGCTCCATCCAGTACAACCTTCAGCCAGGGCGACTGCATGTCGTCGATCAGCCTGCGGGCCTTTTCCGGACTGTTGATTACGTTGGTATATTCCACTTCCAGTCCCAGATATACCTGATAGTGTTCGGCGATGGTAAGGGCCTGTTCCACAGCCCGGCAGATATCGTTCCAGGCCATGACTGTGTCATTTTCTTCGTGGCGGTCCCACATGGCTTTATGGGAACGGCTTCCGGTGCAGAGATTAATCTTATTGCAGCCGAGTATCGGGCAGACGGCCGCCAGCTTTTCCAGGCGGTACAGGGCATCATGCCGCTGGTCCGCGATGGGGGAGATCAGGTTGACGAAACCGTTGGCGATGGGGATCTCGATCCCATGCCGGTCCGCCGCTTCCCGGGTTTGTTTTGCCAGCTCGGGAGTAAAGTTATCCGGAAGGGTACCCCAATTGTCATTTTCATATCCTTCGCACCAGGGATGGAAGGCAAACTGTGCCTGATCGAAGCCGATCTCTGCCGCGGCGGCAAACATTTCATCCAGGGTGTGGCGTGTCAGTTCCCAGGTTATCAAACCTATTTTCATTGCGATCACCTCATATTCATATGATTTATTCAACCTATCATTTATCACTAATCAATCTTATCCATTCCAAGTCCGACCGGGACGGCGGCAGGACGGTCACAGGTACTCTGGAGCTTATATACGGAACCGGAGGAGGAAGCCTTCTCAAATGCCAGCAGGATCTCCAGCACATGATAGAGGAACGTATGGGAAATACGGGGAGCTCGGCCGCTTCGAATGGCGTGAGCAAGATCCAGTATTCCCAGTCCTCTGGTCTTTTTCAGGGGATCGTGGTGCCGCAGTGGCATTTCCCTGACGAATCCGGAGAAATCAAAAATATTCCCTTTTGACCCCATATCTTCCGTATCCAGATCCGCCACGGAATCCAGGATACTCTCTTTTCTCAGCACGGATACCGGGCCGCAGAACAGATCCGGGTTCGGACAGAACAGGGAACCTTCAGTTCCGTAAATCTCCATATCGGGCAGATGAGCGTGCCAGACGTCAAAGCTGAAATTAACGCTCAGAACCGTTCCGTTTACGAACTCCATAGCTCCGCAGTAGTGGGTGGGAACTTCAACATCCATGGTTTTTCCCCGAAGAGGTTTGCTGTGGATGACCCGCTGCCTGGTGGTAGTCTTGGCAAAACAGGTGATTTTGGAAACCGGTCCCAGTATACTCACCAGAGAGGATATGTAATAGGGGCCCATATCCATCATTGGCCCGCCGCCATACTTATAGTAGAATTCCGGGGACGGATGCCAGATCTCATGTCCCGGCCATACAAAATTAGCCGATCCGCCCAGCGGTTTCCCGATCCATCCCTCATCCAGCAGCTGCCGGCAGGTCTGGATACCGGCTCCCAGAAACGTATCCGGCGCGCAGGCACAGTACAGTCCCTTTTCTTCCGCCTTCTGAAGCACTTTGGCCGCACTGTCCAGATCCAGTGCGAAAGGCTTTTCGCAGTAGACATGTTTACCGGCGTCCAGAATATCCAGATTGACCTGTGTGTGGGCGCCGGGCACAGTGAGATTCACCACAATGGCGATCTCAGGATCTTGCAGCAGCTCCTCCGCGCTCAGATGCCGTGGAATACCAAACTTTTCGGCAGAAGCCTTTGCCTTTTCCGGGAGGATGTCAGCTACGGCAGTTACCTCCAGTTCCTTGCCATAGCGCTGCGTCAGATTGGTCAGATACAGATCACTGATATTCCCGCAGCCAATGACGCCAACTTTTACTCGATCCATTTGCATTACCTCCTTTTTTGTGTTTTTTATATTAAAAATGGATGAATAGGAAGCGATTTCTATGTGAAAATATATTTTTGAAAAAGTTTAGGTTGCTTTAATTGTAAAAAATAGATAAAATAATTAATAATTTTGAAAAATAATTATGCTTTTTTCTAAATATATCATATAGGACTGCTACAATGTTTTCACGCCAAAAGGGTTCTGATGCTGGTCACTTTTTGTCCTGATCAGAAAATGGCTGAACGGAAAGGAGAGTATGGACAGCAAAACCATAAGTATCAGTATGCCGTGATAGGATCCGGTTTGTGTACGGATCATACCCGCAGCTCCGGGGCCCAACAGGGAGGAGGGGATGGCGGTGGTTAGGATCACTGACAGATTCACGGAATAATGTCTGGCACCGTAACGTTCCCGTATGAATGTGGCGGAGCACATGAGTGTGAGTCCGTAAGTGATACCCATACACAGGAAGGTTATGACCAGGAATATTACACTATTAAGATACAGAGCGGCGGCCATAGTGATGCAGGAACTAAAAAAAAGAACGTCTGTGATCCAAAGGATCCTGCGGTATCCGAGCTTGTCGTAGAGAAAGCCTCCTCCGACGCGGCCGAAAGCATTGGCCAGGGCCAGGAAGCTGGTGAGAAAACCTGCCAGTGCCGTGCCGGTTCCCATAGATAAGGCGATCGGAGCCGCATTGCTCAAAGCGACCATACCACCGGTCATGAGAAGTGCTGCCCATATAAATAAAAACCAAAAAGAGCGTGTCCGAAGCATCCTGTCCGTTGGGAGATCGCTGTCATTTTCATTAGCCAAATCAGCCTGAGATGGTGGAGGATTGAGGAGAAAGGACAGAGTCACTGAGATGCAGCCAAACAAAATACCAAAAGTGAAAAAGAGGAAACGCCAGCCGACCTGATCCAGTCCGAAGGAGATAATCAGACCCAGAACAAAAGAGCCGACTCCGAAAAACGCAAGCATGGTACCGTTGGCGAATCCCGGCTTGTCCGGAAACCATTTGGAACCGTTTGAAAGCACCGTGTTATTCATCACACCGGATCCCAGCCCCCAGATTATACCGTAAGACAGGAAAAGAAACAGCAGATTGCTGCACAGTGAGGTCAGGAGAAGTCCGCCGCTGACGGCTGCTGCGCTGGCCAGCAGCATTCGGCGCAGTCTGGTTCTTTGGTTCAGCCAACCGCCCAGCAGATTACCCAGGCTGTAGCAGACAGACTGGAGCGAGAAAATAAGGGAAGTCTCCCGGCGTGTACACTGCAAAGCCAGCTCGATTGGTACTGAAAAATTGGACCAGCAATAAGTAAAGCCCAGTTGAAAAATCATAAGACAGGAACCGAAAAGAATAAGATTCCGTTTCCTATGAAGCATAATGACCACTCCTTTCTTTTGTCCATATTTTACTCGCACGGACACGGTACTTGCTCGCCAAAATCACTCTGGAGATAGACAGTATTTGTGGCAGTGTCGGAATATCCGAAAATAGAGACACCGATCCGGCAGAACCGGAAAAAAGTGGAAGCGAAATTTTAAAGGATCACGAAACAATGAATATAGGTATGTAATAGGAGGAACCGTATGGCTTACTTTGAAGAACGTTCGGATCTGCTGATCAATGGAATAAAATGTAGTGCCGGCATAAGAAAAGATTACAATTACAGCGCCCACTGGCATAGGGAATGCGAGATCACCTGCGTGGTAAACGGCCAGATCGACCTGTGGATCAATTCTTATCTATATCACTTACAGCCTGGGGATATTGTTTTTTGCCCCGGCGGTTACATCCATTATGGGCATTCGATTTCAGAAAAGAGCACTATGCTCATTATGCTATTTCATCCCGACCTGATCGAACCTCTTTATAAAAGTGATGAACTCAGGACCATGTATATCGATGCGGGTATGCGATTAAACTCTAAGGAAAATCAGAATGCGGTCAATGAAATCGAGAGCTGCATCTTTTTAATATTAAATGAGCTGATCGGGAAGAAGGCGGAGTATATCGGGGTAATACAGGGAAAGGTATTGGTGATGACCAGCCTGCTCAAAAGGCTGTTTCCGGTGGCAGTGCGTAAAGAGGGCAGCGAACTGCCCTACACTTCATTGGTGATGATGCAGAAGGCGCTGTCCTATATCGATTCCCGCTTTCGGGATGATATCTCCTTGGAAGAGGTGGCAGGGCGCCTGGCTGTAAGCTCTTGTTATCTGTCCAGAATGTTTCCGAGGATCACAGGGCAGACCTTCAAGGATTATCTGGCCCAGAAGAGAATCGAATACGCGGTTAATCTCATACACAATACGGATATGACGATCCTGGATATCGCGCTGGACAGCGGGTTCAACAGCATTCGGACGTTCAACCGCTGTTTCAAAGCGGTAACCGGGGAGATTCCCACAGCAGAGCGCAGGCATGGAAAGAAAGAGAGGAACTGACATATAGTTTAAACCGATAACCAACTGCACTTGTAACTATTTTACTTTTAAGTTAGCAGAGCTTACACTTAAAGTACGAGGATCGTTAAAAAAACATCAAGTAAATCATCAAGTGCAAATGGAGGTGTTTAAAGTGTCGCAGTTTAAATGTGTGCAGGCCGCGGAACATGTGATCGTGAACCGTGAAAAGCTGGCTCGGGAAGCCAGGCAGAATGGTCGGATCGTTATCGGACACTACTGCTGTACCTTTCCCAGAGAGCTGATTACGGCTGTAGGGGCGGTGCCTTATCGGATTACCGGCGATGTAGAGGAGACGCCGTCCGAAGTCGACCGGGTATTGGAGACCACCATGTGTCCGTTTATCCGAAGCAGTATCGATCTGGCGCTGAAGGGACGGTATGATTTCCTGAGTGCAATTGTCGTTCCCCATGCATGTGAGTGCCTGGAGAAAATGTATGACATCTGGGACTACTACGTAAAAGAAGTGAAACATGTGATCTTTCTCGAAGTACCGCATATGACCTATGACACTTCTTATGTCTTCTATGCGGAATCCATCCGGGCCGTAGTATGCGAGATGGCAAAACAGATGGGACTTGAGGTGACGGATGAGAACCTGAAGAAGGCAATCAGGCTGCATAATGAAAACCGAACATTGCTCAATGAATTATACGAACTGCGGAAAGCGGATATCCCGCCGGTATCGGCGACGGATATCCACAAACTCGTGTTTGCGGGCTCCTTTATGGAAGTGGAAGCCCATAATCAGCTGCTGAGAGATGCGATCGCTGAGATCGGCGCATGTAAGCCGGAAGGCCCTGCCAGACCGAGAGTAATGTTACATATGGCTCAACTGGACGATTGGGCGCTGCTGGAGCTGATCGATGAGTGCGGTGCGGATCTGGTGGTGGATGATATGTGTATCGGCACCCGGGCTTTTAACTTCCAGGTTGATGAGGCGAAGGATCCCTATGATGCGCTGGCATATGCCTATCTGCATGATATTAATTGTCCGCGAACCTACCGCACAGAGTCCCGGGAGGAGCGGTTTGCCCATATTACGCATTATGCGAAGGAATACCGGGTCAGCGGTTTGATTATTTTCATAACCAGATACTGCGATACCCATGCGTACGACGTGCCGATACTGCGCCGGTTTGCGGAGGATGCAGGATTGAGTGTGCTGACGCTGGAGGACGACTACAGCATAATCAATTCTAAAGGACAATTAAAGACGCGGATTCAGGCATTTGTGGAAATGCTTTGACGAAGGGAGGGAATGAGAAATGTCAGAACAAGCAAAACCTGTGAAAAAAACAACGGCTACGAAATATACTCAGGCTCCCCGGATCGCCAGGCGACTGTCAAAGGACGAATATGCGAAAGCGCATCAGGCGAAAGCTGAGGGACGCCCGGTCGCTTATGTTATGGTGGGAGTTAACGGCGTTATCTTAAAAGCTTTGGATATCACGCCGGTCTATACGGAGAATTTCTCCGGAGTCTGTTCGGCTATGAAAGCGGAAGGCCCTTTTATCGATAAGGCAGAGAGTGACGGATTCTCGAATCTGGTGTGCAGCTACGCCAGAATCGGACTGGGTATCTGTGGCTGCAGGAATGAGGGAATGCCGGTGGAGGCTCTCCCGGCGGGCGGAATCCCGGACCCCGACCTGCTGCTCGGTACCGGATATTGCTGTGATACCCGGTTTAAATGGTATGATTCCGTTTCTTATTATTTACCGGATGTACCGGCTTTTAATTATGAAATTCCGCTGATTCAGTCCCCCTATATTGATACGGATAACCTGAGACTGAAACAGGCCTATATTGACTATGAGGTGGAACAGCAGCACCGTTTTGTAGAGTTTCTGGAAAATGCGACGCATCAGAAGATGGATTGGGACTATTACCGCCAGTGTCAGAAGTATCAGTACGAGGCTCAGTGCTACTGGTACGAGGCCAACCGCCTGCGTGCCCAGGGCAAATGTGTCATGCCGGCGTCGGATAACTTCAGCTGTATTAACCCGTATCTGTTCAATCAGGGGGACGTGACCACCAGGGATTTCTACCGGGATATGTGCGAGGAGATCAAAACCAAGATCGCGAACAAAGAATATGTCCTGGAGGACGAAAAATACAGAATCTGCTGGGGGATGGGAATTCCGCCGTGGCATCAGATGAACCTCTTTGACTATATCGTATCCAAAGGCGGCGTCGTGGTCGGTGAGACTACTTATAATCCTTCGGAACCCTACGATCTGATCAAAGTGGATACGGATGATCCCATTCGGGAAGAGGTTACCAGGCGCTGGGAGAAGGATTGGGAAAAATTCCGCAAGGCCAGAGAAAAGAATATGAATCTGACGATGATGTCCATCGCCGATCTGCTCGAGGAAAACAGAAGCGACGGAATCATGTGTCATGCGACCAAGAGCTGCCGTGCCGTCACCGTGGGACAGATTCATCAGATGAACGTCATCAACGAACAGTTTAATTTACCGACCCTGTTCATGGAAAGCGATATGGCCGACTCCAGAGAATTCTCCGAGGCGCAGATCTTTTCACAGATCGACGCGTTCATAGAGACGATAGATGCCAGGAAGAGAAGCGGTAAATAAGAAATGCAGATAAAAATGGCAGAAGTGAGTGATTAACAGAAGGGAGTGTGGCAACAGGGCTGCTGTGTGAGGAGAGAAAACTGTCCGGTCGATGGATGTGTGGACTGTCATTCACATGGCAGCTTTACCGTATCATGCAAAAAGAAAGGATGGGAATGACAATGTATGTGGCGGGCATGGATATGGGGTCCTATATGTCAAAACTGTTGATCCTGGATCAAGACGGGAAAGAGATGGTCCGGGAGAAGGAAAACAGCGGCGTTCTTTATGGGGATACCGCAAAAAAACTGCTGGAGCGAGGCTGCGCGAAACTGGGAATCCGGCCGGAAGAACTGGGCAGAGTCGTGCTCACCGGAATCGGTTCCAAATCCGTGGATCAAAACGCCAGGGTGGTGACAGACGTCACCTGTCAGAGCACCGCATGCAGGAAGCTGGTGCCCGGCTGTCATACGGTGGTGGATGTGGGCGGCTCCCTCACGAAGGTGATCCGCCTGGACGAGGATGGACATGTGGCGCAATTTGTATTCAGTGAGAAATGCGCGGCTGGCAGCGGCCGCTTCATGCAGGTGATCGCGCGGATTCTGGAAATCGATGTGGAGGAGATCGGGCCGCTGTCGATGAAGGGGACGGAGCCGATCACCTTTTCTACAGGGTGCGCGGTGTTCGCGGAGTCGGATGTGATCACGAAGATCGGCGAAGGGGAGACAAAAGAGAATATCCTGGCGGGAATGAATCTGGCTGTCAGCGGGAAGATCGTGAATCTGGTGAAGCGGGTGGGCTATGCGCCTGAATGCGTGCTCACCGGAGGAGCCGCCCAGAACGAGGGGCTGGTGGCAGCGGTATCCGACCGGCTGCAGGACAGAGTGTCCCAGGCGCCGGAACCGCAGTTTTCCTGCGCGTACGGAGCTGCGCTGGTTGCTTTGGAAGAGCTTCACTACAGCGAGGCGGATGGGTCGATGCCAGATGGAGATCTGGATGCAAAGTTGGGAGGTGGGGAACTGTGATATTTGCCGGAGTAGATGTGGGTTCCACTACGACCAAGATCGTACTGATGGACGAAAACGGTGAGATCCGGGGTTCCCTGCTGGGACCTACCGGTGCGGAGCACCGAAGCCGGTCCAAAGAGGTGCTGGAAAAAGCGTGTCTGCAGGCGGGGATCGGGCCGGATCAGGTAGACTATACGGTCGCCACCGGTTATGGGAGGATCAATGTTCCCTATGCGGACCGTCAGATAACCGAGATCACCTGTCATGCCCAGGGGGTACTCCATTTCTTCCCGGAGGCCAAGTCCGTCATCGATATCGGAGGCCAGGACTGCAAAGGGATTAAAATACGAAATGGGAAAGTGGATAATTTCGTTATGAATGACAAATGCGCTGCCGGGACAGGGCGCTATCTGGAGGTGACGGCACAGACTTTGGGGATACCTCTGGAAAAATTAGGGGAGGTCTCTCTGACTTCCAGCCATCCCGCGCAGATCAGCAACACCTGTACCGTCTTTGCGGAGCAGGAGATGATCGGAAAGATCGCGTCCGGTACCCCGGTGGAAGATGTGGTGGCCGGTATTCACGAAGCCATCGCCAGGCGGGTGTTTGGTCTGCTGGAGAAGATCAAGATCCAACCGGAGATTGTTTTTACAGGAGGAGGAGCAAAGAATATCGGAATCCGCAATGCACTGGAAAGGCTGCTGAAGACAACGCTCTCCATTCCTCCTATAGATCCTCAATTAGTGGGAGCGGCAGGAGCAGCATTGCTGGCAATTAAGTTTAAGGCAAAAAATCATGAATAAAGGTCATCGGATAAGGGGTAAACGATACCCTGAGAGTTGGATACCGGATTTGTGTATCTAATTTTCGGAGTGTCGTTTACCCCTTATTCATGTGATGCAGATCGCTTATTGAACGGCTATGTGGTGGACTTGAGGGTGAATACTGGTTTTCAGGCAACGGTGACACAGGCAACGGGTAACACAGGCTACGTGGATCATTTGACTTTAGGATAGTCATGGACTAAACTAAAAGTATGGAATACGTTAAAAAATATAGTAATGGTTACGATAAAGGACATAGTAAAAAATTGTAATCTAAGAAGTTATATCAGTAAAATAGAAGATAATCCTATGGAACTTTTCATATACGGGGTTGATGGCAGTAGTAAAACTTAAAAATTAAATAAAACAGCGTGGGAATGCATTTTTTTCAGGGGGGGAAATACGATGCGGTTAGAACAGTTGCAGTATATTCTTGAGGTGGAGCGGCAGCGTTCTTTTAGTAAAGCAGCTCATAAGCTATATATCGCGCAGTCATCCTTAAGCAGCGCCATTGCAAATCTGGAAAAAGAATTGGGAGTAAAGATTTTTGAGCGCAGCCGCAGCAGCAAGGAAGTCGTACCGACGGACGCGGGACTGGTAGTTCTGGGGCAGGCAACGGAAATTGTGGAAAAGGTGAACCAGCTGGGCTCGGGAACGGGAACCGACCGTCTGGGCGGACATCTCGAATTTATGGCAATGCCCTTTATCTGTAATGGATTTATTTATGAGGGTTTGATGAAATTCTGCCGTACCTATCAGAATCTGGAATTGATTGTCCACGAAAAGCAGAGCGGGGATATTGTAAATGAACTGTTTCACTCGCAGGTGGGGATTGGGCTGATCTCCATGATCGACATGGATTGTGAGAAGAATATCTATACGCGCATTATCGAGAGCCGGGAATTTTGCTATCAGCCGCTGTTTTCATCACCGATCTGCGCTTTTGTCAGGAAGGATAATCCTCTGTATGTAAAGAAAACCACGGATGTGGCCAGTGTCCGACGCTACGAGGTCGCGACTTTTCAAACATACAGTTACCACAAAGCTTCGTCGAATTATATGATGACCCATATGCACGTGAAAGAGTTTTCCGATTATATCTATACGTTCGATTCGATGGATAATTTTATCCGTATCCTGAACCGGCCGGATGTGGTGTTGATTTTACCGCAGATGTTTATTGGAGAGCTGCAACGGATGGGGATTACGTATGTCAGGGCGATTCCGCTGACGGATTTTCAGAAGCCTTTGGAAGTCGGATTTTTGTACTGTGCCAGATACCGGTGTTCTGCGTTTGAGGAACGGTTTGTCCGGCATATGGTGAAGCTGTCGGACGAGAAGATACATACGACGGTGGGATATGATGCGTCTTTGAGCCAGAGGACGCTATAATTTAGGAAGTATTACAAGCGATACAGGGGCTGTCGGATATCACTATATAGCGGAGTCCGGCTCTTAGGAAGAAATGGCGGTTTTCAGGCTGATGATTGAAAATCTTTCCGTTTCACAGAAAGATTTGTGCAAAAATACCTTTGCAATTCCCATAATTCAATGCTATATTTTTATTAAGAACGTGTGGCTTAACTGCGTAAATCCAGTTGTACGCCACACGTTTTTTATTTCCTCTGCGGGATCCTGCGGAAGCAGCAGGCGCAAAGGAGGCGGTTCTGACACAACCGCAATGCACACTGTGCGTTAAAAAATATATTTTATGGAAAGCGTGTAGCCAGACGGCGTAAAACCAGCTCGTTGGCACGCGCTTTTTTTGTTGAAAAAAGGAGGTTTATCGAAATGACAGAATCAAACGCCAACGCGTTTCTGGAAAAAGAAAAGCTAGGCACACTCATGCGCAAATATGCGATTCCCTGTATCATCTCACTGCTGGTGGCAGCGCTTTACAACATTGTAGACCAGATCTTCATAGCCAACGCGGATTACCTGGGTTCCTACGGAAACGCCGCCAACACGGTCGTATTCCCCCTGACGGTGGTAGCCCTGGCGGTGGCCGTTATGATCGGTGACGGTTGCTGTGCCTTTGTGAGCATCAGCCTGGGGGCGAAGAATAAGGAAAACGCCCACAGGAGCATTGGAAACTCGGTCCTGCTCTGCCTGATCAGCAGCCTGCTGCTCACGGCCCTCTACCTTTTGTTTCAAAATCAGATTCTGACGGCCTTCGGGGGTAAGGTGAACGAGGAAACCTTTGCCTATTCCAAAGAATATTTTACTTACATTACAATCGGAATCCCTTTCTATATGTTCGGGCAGGCCATGAACCCCGTCATCCGTTCCGATGGGAGTCCCAGGTTTGCCATGGTCTCCACACTGGCCGGCGCGGTTGTGAACATCATCCTGGATCCGATCTTCATCTTTATCTTCAAATGGGGCATGATGGGAGCCGCGGTGGCAACCGTCATCGGGCAGGTATTGACGGCCGTCCTGGCTGTCTGGTATCTGTGCCATATGAAGGCGGTAGAACTGGATAAAAGCAGTTTCCGTTTCCACGCGGAGGTGATCACCAAATTCATCCCGCTGGGAATCTGCAGCTTTCTCTCACAGATATCCCTGGTAGCAGCCATGGCGGCCATCAACAACATGATCCGCAAATACGGGGCCATAGACCCCATATTCGGCCAGACACAGTACGCACAGATCCCGATGGCCGTGGTGGGAATCGTGATGAAGTTCTTCCAGATCGTCATATCGGTAGTGGTCGGAATGGCAGCGGGCTGTATCCCCATAGTAGGCTACAATATAGGCGCAGGGCGGAAAGACAGGGCAAAAAAGCTCTTCACCTATCTGCTGATCGCCGAGGGATGCGTCGGAGCCGTGGCCCTCTTCATCGCAGAGATCCTGCCGGGGCAGCTGATCCGGATCTTCGGCGCTTCCAACGAGAGTGTCTATTATACCCAGTTCGCGCTGAAAGCCTTCCGGATCTATCTGTGTATGCTCATCTTGGCCTGCATCAATAAAGCTACCTTTATCTACCTGCAGTCGCTGGGGAAAGCCCTGCTGTCCACGGCTCTTTCCATGATCAGGGAGGTCGTATTCGGCGTAGGATTTGCCCTGTTGCTTCCGCAGTTCTTCGGATTGGACGGCGTATTATATTCTATGCCGGTATCCGATATCCTGACATTTATCATATCTGTGACAGCGATTATCTACACATACCGGTCGTTGAGTCTGTTGAAATCTGCATCAGCCTTAGACTAGATTGGGCCTGATCAAAAAATATTCCACCTTTCCGCCAAAGAGTGATAAATGCTCGGGTTACGAAACCATGTCTTACGCGCTAAAATACAAATGCAGACAGAGAAATACGCCGGTGAAAGGACAGATGCAGGTACCGCGTCAAAAACCGGAAACGGGCGGCTTTCCTGGACGCAAACAAGCCGGACAAAGTTATCCAGGCACAAAAGACAAGACAAAAGTAAACCCGAAACATCAAGAACAGAAAGTATTGGGAGGAAAGGTATGTTTAAGAAAACGAGAAAATTACTGGCACTTGTATTAAGCATCACAATGATTCTCACGGCAGCCGCGGGCTGCGGCTCTACGGGCGGGGAACCAGCCGCCGCGGATTCGCCGAAGGCCACGGGACAGAATCAGGAAAACACAGAGAACCCCACCGCGCAGCCGGACACAGAGCCAACCGGTGACAGCAAAGAAAGCAGCGAAGAAGGGCTCCACAAATTAACCCAGGAAGACGTCCTGGAAATCTACGACCCGGTGGTAAAAGCCGAATACAAGGACGACAGCATGACAGAAGCGGTAAAATCCGGCAGCGGAAAAGATCTGGAGCTGACGGAAGAAGAAAAAGAAAAAATCCGCTCCATGAACCTGACGGTCGCTCTGGAACAGGATCATCTGGATGATTCCATGAAATTAGTCCAGCAGGCTTTCCGTGATCAATGCGCGGATTTGAACATCGAGCTTAAGGATATCTGGGTGGCACCGGCCCAGGACGGCTCATCCCAGATGGAAGACTACCAGAGAATCGAAGCCATCGCCCAGGATTATGACGCGATCTTCACCTGCCCTTCCGATGCCGCCATGCAGACAGAGATTTTGAAAAAAATAATGAAAAAGACGAAAGTCGGATTCATGCTGGCGGTTCCCTTTGACCAGGACTGGAACGATCCCAATTTTATCGGAATCACCGATATCGATGCTTATCAGGCCGGCGTCTACTCTGCGAAGGCGGCGGTAAAGATTAACAACGGCAAAGGAAAGATTGGAACCATCGGTTATATCAATGGGAAAAACGGAACCATTAACACTTGTTATCAAAGATATGTGGGATGGGATGATGTATTTGCGGAAAATCCCGACGTGGAGGTCGTACAGGAGTGGTACGATGACCCTGCTGAGTCAAAATCCGTCATCACCGGACTGCTGGCTTCCAACCCGGATATCAGTGTGCTGCTGATCGACTGGGCGAACCCTCCGGCCGACAGTGCCCAGACCGCGTTCAAAGAGCTGGGATATGAACCCTGGAAAGATATCTCCATGGTTACGATCGATATCGACAATACCATCACGATCCCCATGGCGACAGACGGACCCGACAATAATTATACCGGCGCGTTTGTGGCGCAGACCTGGTATACCGCAGGAGCGAACCTGATCAAGATGTACGCGAAGCATCTGCTGGCGGAAGAGACAGGGGCGGAATATCCCCGCTTTGTGGTCAGTTCTCCGCTGCCGGTAACTGTGTATGATAATCTGAAAACAAACTTTACCTATTGTATGCCGGAGACCGTGACGGAGATACCGATGCCGCCGGAAATCGATGCACTTGAGAACCAGTGGGATCTCGGCGTCGAAGATATCTGGACGAAACAGTAAAAAGGGCGTGAACATATGGACGCAATACAGGCGGTTCAAACAAATCATTTACCTGACCCGCAGCAGAAGACGGAACATGTGAACCGGGAGGGGACAGAATTAGTGCGTGTGGAGGATATACGGAAATCCTTTGGCGGCACGGAGGTGCTTCACGGGGTATCGTTAAGCCTCAAAAGCGGAGAAATCATGGGGCTGGCAGGGCACAACGGAGCAGGTAAAAGCGTATTGATTAAAATTATGGGGGGAATCCACAGACCGACCACTGGGAAGATCTTCTACGAGGGGCGGGAAGTCAGGCTGCATTCAGCGAAAGATGCGCAGCAGGCCGGATTCTACATTGTACCACAGGAACTCAATCTTGCCCGGCAGCTTTCAGTTGCTGAAAATATCTTCATAGGCCGTGACGAATTTTCCAAAAAGTCAGGCCTGGTAAACAAAAAATACATCCAGGCTGAGGCAAGAAGGCTGCTGAAGGAATACTTTGATGTGGATATTGACCCAGCCGTACTGGTGGGTGACGTTGACACCGTCACCCAGCGTCTGGTACAGGTAGTGCGCTGCCTGCATGGCGGGGCGAAGGTGATCGTGTTCGATGAGACCACGGCGGGCCTTGCGAAACACGAGCGCGACATTTTGTTTGATCATATGAGAGTATTAGCCGGCAAAGGGCTTGGAATCATATTTATCTCCCATATGATCCCGGAAATGCTGGGTATCTGCCATACAGTGACCGCTCTGCGGGGCGGGGAACTGGTGGATGTGCAGCCGATCGAAACGCTGGATCACAACAAAATCGTGGAGATGATCGTTGGAAAGGAGTTCGCGAAAAGCGAATTCCATAAGCCCCGGCCGGGACAGGAGAACCTGCTGTCGGTAAAGGAACTGTCCTCCGACAACAAGGTGCTGCAGAATATTTCATTTGATATAAGAAAAGGAGAAATCCTGGGAATATACGGACTTCGCAATCAGGGACAGAATCTGATGCTGGATATTCTCTACGGCACGTATAAGCGGGGCGGCGCCCGGGTCACACTGAAAGACAGACCGGTTAAGCTTGGGAATCCAAAAACATCGATAGAAAATGGTATCACTCTGCTGACGGAAAGAGGCCCGCGGTCGGTATTTTATGAAAAATCTATCGTTGAGAATCTGGCGGTACAGGTCTCTAACATAAGACAGCCCGGCCTGTTTGTAAACAAAAAGGAAGAACAGAACCTGGCCGCATCGGCGGTTGAAAAGTTCAGGATACGTGGTTTTCATTCTCTGAGCCACAGGATCACCAGTTTAAGCGGCGGCAATATGCAGAAAGTGCTGATCGCCAGGACCATGATGGTGAACCCGGATATTCTGATGTTCGTGGAGCCAACCCAGGGTATTGATATCGGTGCCAAGGAGGAGGTCAAGAAACTGTTGCTGGAAGCAGCCGGACAGGGAAAAGGCATCCTGATCGTCACCGCGGAGATAGACGATATCATTGATATCTGTAACCGGGCGGTCATCATAAAAGAGGGCAGGATCCGTGCGGTAATAGAGTCAAACGAGGAAAACCGGGAACGGATTATCGAGGAGAGTACAAAATAGGAAAACCACCCGAACATACGGAATGGAGGTTGACAAAATGACACAAGCCAGAATCACAGGCAGAAAAACTAGAAGGAATAACTGGATTCTCTATCTGGCGATTCTGATTCTGGTACTTATATTTTCATTGACGACAAAAAATTTTTTCAGCGTCAATAACTTTAAGGCAATCCTGCAGTCCATGGCTACGCTTAGCGTACTGGCATTCGGGGAGACGTTTATCCTGTCCCTGGGTGAAACAGATATCTCCAACGGAGCGATGCTGTCGCTTTCCCCAGTGATCTTTGCGGCGCTGTTTATGCGGCAAATCCCTTTCCCGGTGGCGCTGGTCATAAGTATCCTGGGAACTTTAAGCCTGGGACTGCTGAACGCGGTCGTCATCGTAAAGGCGGGACTGCCAAGTTTTATCGGTACGCTGGGAGTCAGCGGCGTGGCCATGGGGCTGACCAGGATTATCACCAATAACAAACCGCTTCTTATGGAGCACAGCGGAATGCTGAATCTGTTCGGAGGGGAGATCTTCGGAATCCCCTGCACCGTGATCTGGATGGCGGTCATGCTGCTGCTCGGTGACTTCATAATCAGCAGAACCCGTTTCGGAAGGAATTTGCTGTGTATCGGCGATAACCGGGAAGCGGCCGCGATCTACGGGATTTCCGTCAACCGGCATGTGATGCTGGCATTCCTTCTGACTGCGGTGTTTGTCATCATTGCGGGATTTATGGAGTGCAACCGGTCCACCTATGTGACTGCAGGTGCCGGAGAAGCGCTGGTACTGAATTCCATCGTGGCATCGGTGATCGGGGGAACCGCGGTGTCCGGAGGGAGAGCGAACATGTTTGGAACTTTTATAGGTGCATTGTTTATCACGATCGTATCCAACGGGCTGTTCATGTTCGCCATATCCCCTTACCTGACAAATATTATTATAGGTTTCGTCATTATCCTGGTACTGACGGGAAATGCATACCTGTCAAACCGGGAACAGGAATTAAAGCGGACCTGATCTGCCGCGGAAAGGAGTTAGATACATATGGAGACATCGGGAGTAAAGCGGGGGCTTGAGCGCTTTTTCGCCCATGGGGGACTGATCGTGTTGGTAACCATCGCAGTATTTATCCTGTTTTCGGTTACAGCGAACGGTTTCCTGACAGCTAAGAATTTTTTCACCATATTAAGATCCATGAGTATTGTTACCGTATTAGCGGCAGGAATCACCTTTGTCCTGACACTGGGGGAGATCGATCTGTCGATCCAGAGCCTACCGGCGCTGGCGGCCACTGTCCTGTGTGTACTGGTCACCAAAGGACTGCCGGTGGCCGCCGCATTCTTCCTATCCCTGGTGGTATGCCTGGGATTCGGCCTGCTAAGCGGAATTATCATTGTGAAAACCAGACTGCCCAGCATCATTATCACCCTGGCAACCAATATGATTGCCAACGGATTATCCTATATCCTTACGAAGCAGCGGGCGGTAGTGATATCCCAAAAAGCGTTCACGAATCTGTTTGCAGGGAACGCGGGGCGGATACCGCTGATGTTCCTTTGGATGCTGCTTCTGGTTCTGGCCGGCTACATCCTGTTACAGAGGACGAAATTCGGAAGGAATATCGCGTTTATCGGAGATAACCGGGAGGCAGCGCTGTTCGCGGGAATCAATATACGAAGGACAATTATCTGTGCTTTTATCCTGTGTTCCGTATTTTCCTTTATGGCTGGAATACTCGGCTGCGCGCAGTCATCCAACGCGGTATCCGGTATGCTGTCTGAAAATATGATGACCGCCATTGCGGTGACGCTGATCGGAGGTACTACCATGGCCGGAGGAAAGGGGAATATGCCCGGAACCATACTCGGCGCGTTTTTCCTGACTCTGATCACCAACGGGTTCCTGATCATGGGAATTGCACAGTGGGTTTTGTATCTGGTAAATGGAGCCATTATACTGGCCACCTTATCTTTCCGTTATATGCTGCAGAGAGCGTGAGATGTGAAGAATATAAAATCCTGAAACCAGGAGAGCAAAGGGAAATGAAAAATATGATCACGGAGGAATGTGTATGAAAGCAGATCAGGAAAAAACAATCCAGGCATTAGAAGCAGTGGAACGGATCTGTGCCAAATGCGAAACACATACAGATACCTGCTATGTGGCGGTGGCAAAACGTTCGCTGTTTACCCTGCTGGGAAAACGGGAATCCCAGGGGATCAAAAAAGAATTTGTATAAACATCAAAGGAACCGAAAAAAGGAGTGAATAAGTCATGAAACTGGTTATTGATGGAGACATCAAGGAGTTTGACAACGCACTGGTAGAAGACGCCAGTGAAAAATGTAAGGCGCTCTGTGAGGGATGTGATATACAGCTGGAGGAATGCCTGCTGGGGCCAAGAGACTGTCCGGTAAAAAACGCGGTGGAAGCAGTAAACTCCATACAGCGCATGGGCCGGGGAATCAAACGCTATACAGATTTGAAAGGGATTCAATAATCTGAAACATAGTAAGAAAGGAGTATAAGATATGCATAAGGAGCAGGTTACCGGATATGTGAATGATTTTATGCAGATGAAAACAGAAGATATGTGCCGCACCGAACGGCTGAAAAAGCAGCTTTTGGATACGGTGCCGGAGGTAGATGCTGAGCGGATGCGTCTGATCACGGAATCCTATAAGCAGACGGAGGGGGAGGAGATCCAGATCCGCCGGGCGAAGGCCTTCCGGTATATCGTGAGAAATATGACCCTGCGGATTATGCCGGGCGAGCTGATCGTGGGGAACAACGGCCGTTTTATCAAGGGCGGAGTGCTTTACCCGGAAAATAATGTGGACTGGATTGAAAGAGACTTGGAATTGTTCGAGATCCGCCCCCAGGACCCTTACCGCTGTACCGATGAGACGAAGGAGGAGATCCGGGCCTGCATCCCCTACTGGAAGCAGTACCGGAAGATGACCCGGTTCCTGT
Source organism: Diplocloster hominis (assembly GCF_032380655.1). NCBI lineage: Bacteria > Bacillati > Bacillota > Clostridia > Lachnospirales > Lachnospiraceae > Diplocloster > Diplocloster hominis. The sequence continues at coordinate 56,960 of NZ_JAWDIY010000013.1, forward strand.
CGATGATCCCGGATGAAACAAAGGCGGTCTATGAGACCGGTATCTATAATGCCGCTCTGCCGCTTAACTACGGAATCGGTCATACGAATGCCGCCTATGGCAAGGTGCTGAATAAGGGCTTCCGGCAGATGTTAAAAGAGATCGATGAGAAGCTTGAGGAAGCCGATCTGGGCCATGACCCGGAATCCTACGAAGCCTTCAGCTTTTACCAGGCAGCCAGGATCTGTATGGAAGGCGCCATTGACTATTGTAAGAGGTACGCAGCCTATGCAGCCGAGCTGGCGCAAACAGAGGCTGATCCGGTCAGGAAAAAGGAACTGGAGGAGATCGCAGAGCGCAGCAGTTATGTGGCGGAGCATCCGGCCAGAGACTTTAGGGATGCCTGTCAGCTGTTCTTCTTTGCCCATGTGATGCAGTGGATCGAACAGGACGGTTATTCCTACTGCCCCGGACGGTTTGACCAGTACATGTATCCATTTTATGAAAAAGACATAAAAGCCGGGACACTGACCAGAGAGGAAGCAGTGGAGCTGGTAGAGTGCCTGTATGTGAAATTAAGTGAAATCAATCAGTTCGTAGACACCAACAGCGCCAAATACTGGGCCGGCGACCCCACCGGCCAGGACTTGAATGTGGGCGGAGTGGATGCGGCCGGACGGGATGTGACCAACGAAATGTCCTATATATGCCTGGACGCGATGGAACACATCAAGGTAATACAACCCAACCTTTCTGTCTGCTATCACGACGGTACGCCGGAAAAATTAAGGCTGCGTGCGGCAGAGGTCATCAAGACCGGTATCGGAATGCCTCAGAACTTCAACATTGAGGTCGCGAAGGATGCCCTGATGAACCGGGGAGTCTCCCTGAAAGATGCCAGAAACCTGTGCATTATCGGCTGCGTGGAGCTGGTAGTGGGCGAGGACAGCTGGGGCAATGGCGGCGCCGCATGGGTAACGGTCCCGAAAATGCTGGAGCTGGCGTTAAACGGTGGTGTCAGCTATTACGGAAAAGACAAAGGAAAGCAGATCGGAGTTAAGACACAGGATCCCAGGACTTTCCAATCCTATGAAGAGGTGTGGAATGCCTTTTTGACACAAATGAAATATTTCGTATACCACGGCGCTATTATTATGAATATGGCGGACTGGATCCACGGGGAACTGACCCCGCAGCCCTATCTGTCCTGTTTAATGCGAAGCCCGCTGGAAAACGGCACGGATATTACCAGAGGAGGCGGCATTTATAACTGTCTGTGCCCGCAGGCGGTGGGAGCCGTGAATGTAGGTGACGCACTGGCCGCTCTGAAAAAGCTTGTGTTCGAGGAAAAGGTATTTACCATGGAAGAAATGACCGAAATGCTGCTTAGCGACTTCGAAGGGAAAGAGACGGAACGCCAGATGCTGCTGAACCGTGCGCCGAAATACGGCAATGATGACGACTATGTGGATGAGATCGTATCCGAAGTGGGCCGCGCATGGTGCGAAGAGGTAGCTGCCTATACGATCCCCAGAAGGAAAGGCGTGCATTCGCCAGGTATCTATACCGTTATATCAAACGTTCCCTTCGGCGCTTTGGTCGGCGCACTTCCGTCAGGAAGACTGGCCGGTTTCCCGTTAGCCGACGGAGGATTGTCCCCGCAGGTTGGTTCTGACAAGAAAGGGCCGTCCGCTGTGATCAATTCCGCGGCCAAGGTAGATCAAAGATTGGCGTCCAACGGAACGCTGCTGAATCAGCGGTTCCATCCGTCCGCCCTTGAGGGAGAGGCGGGGACGAAGAACCTGGCGTCTCTGATCAAAACTTATCAGCAGAAGGGCGGTTATCATATCCAGTTTAACGTCGTCTCCAGTAAGACTTTGCGGGATGCCCAGGAGAATCCTGAGAAATACCAGGATCTGCTGGTACGGGTGGCCGGATACAGCGCTTACTTTACAAGCCTGTCCCCTGAGGTGCAGGATAACATCATCAGAAGGGCGGAGATCGGAAGCTTTTAGGCGGGAACGGAGTCATCTATACGGAATATGGCAAAACAAGCGGCAAAAGCAGGAGGAGACAAAAAGACACATGAATAGACAGGGAACCATATTTAACATCCAGCGGTTTTCCGTTCAGGACGGACCAGGAGTCCGAACGTTGGTATTTTTCAAGGGATGTCCGTTAAAATGTAAGTGGTGCTGTAACCCCGAGTCCCGGGACCCAAAGCCCGATATTCTGTTTCATGGGACAAAATGCCTGGAATGCGGCAGATGCATAGCCAACTGTCCAAACGGCGCGATCCGTACGGAAACTAAGGCGAAGGTGATCGACCGGCAGGCGTGTACACTGTGCATGGAGTGCGTGAAAAAATGTTACGCCGGCGCTCTCGAATCGGTAGGGGAGGAGAAAAACGCCGAAGAAATCATGGAGGAAATCTTAAAAGACCAGCTCATCTATGAAAATTCTCACGGAGGCGTAACCGTAAGCGGAGGGGAACCGGCTATGCAGGCGGATTTTGCCGCAGCTATTTTAAAAGCGTGCAAAGAAAACGGAATCCATACTGCCATGGAAACCTGCGGGTACGCAAAGTACAGTGAATATGAGAAGCTGCTGCCCTGGCTGGATCTGGCTCTTTTTGATCTGAAACATATGGATCCTGATGTGCACAAAAAGGTGACCGGCGTTTCCAATGAACAGATTCTGGATAATATGGAGCGTCTGTGCCGCGCAAACGTGGAAGTCATAGCCAGGCTGCCGTTAATACCCGGAATCAACACCGGAAAAGAGAATATCCACAAGGTGGGTACATTCTGTCAAAAATTACATATTGCACAGGCACATATGTTACCGTATCATAAATTAGGGGTAAATAAATATGAATCACTGGGGATCGCGTATCCGCTTCCGGAAACGGGGGCGGTAAGCGACGGCGAATTGGAGGAGATCCAGGAAATATTGGAGAGCTATGGACTGAAGATTACAGTCTACAACCACTCGTAACCGGATGATTTTGCAGGGAAGCCTGGTGCTCCATCCGGCAGGAAACCATACTATTAGCAATGATACTATGGTTTCCTGCCGGATGGAGCGCCAGAAAACGGGAGAGTATGAAAATGGTGCGTAATATGGCAAACAGCATGAAGCTTAGAACGAAGATATTTTTGTATCTGACGGTTTGCATATTCGTTACCATTCTGATACTCTCTCTTTCTGTCTTTGACAAATCCGAATCCGTTCTGAACAGTGAATATGGGGAGACAACCCTGCAGGTTCTAAAACAGATCAACAACAATATCGATTACCGGATCAGCAATCTGGAACTGTCCTTTAACTCCTTCTATGCCGGAGACCGGTTCGAGGATCTGCTGTTGGAGGGGGATTACGACTACGAGGAGATGCTGGTCTACTTCGAGGCGGTAAAAAACCAGATCGCCACGTTCCGGACGGTGAACGAGGACATCCGCGATATAAGGATATTTTCTTACGACGACCATATTCCCTGGGACAATCTGTCCCTGTACAGCGCGGGAGAGATCACGAATGAGGACTGGGCAAAAAACCTGCTGCGCAAAAGAGGGACGGACGGCTTCTACTGGACGGACCGGCCTGACGATACCGGCTATCTTTTGGGCCACGAATCGAACTTATACTGCTACACCGCTGTATTTAACAATGTCAGGAACAATCCGCTTGCCATATTGCGGATGGATGTGGACAAGAATAAGATTTTCCAGGCTCTGGATACGGTTACCCTGGGAAAAGAGGGGGTCGTATTCGTCGTCAAGGATGACGGAAGCCTGATCTACCGGAATAAGGACAGCGGGGACCAGGAGCTTAATTCCCGGGAAAAATTAGAGGCGGTAAAGGCGCTGGGGCAGACGGAAGGTGTGCTGAAAACCAAGCTGAACGGGAAGAAGGAATTCCTGGTATTCAGCTGTGACAACGCCCTGAACTGGTATGTGATCGGATCGCTCCCCAGCAGTGAATTTGTGCATAAGACCAATCAGGTGCGTAACTTTATTCTGATCGTCTCCAGCTTTCTGTGGGTGCTGGGACTGACTTTCAGCTATTTTTTTGCGGAAAGCGTCACGGAACGGATTACCTCGTTAGGGAATGTGATGGATGAGATCGCAGAGGGGAACCTAAACGCAAAGATCGGGATCAAAGGCAATGACGAGGTGGGACAGGTGGCCCAGCATCTGCGGGAAATGATCCAGCAGATTCAGGGGCTGATCCGTCAGCTGGAAGAACAGCACCGGATCGAACAGGATCTGCAGAATGAAAAATACAGCCTGGAGATCATGAAAAAGGAGGCCGAGCTGTACGCGCTGCAGACCCAGATCAACCCCCATTTCTTATACAATACGCTTGAGATGATCAAGGGCCTTTTGTACTCGGAAAATCCGGAGAAGAATATTATCCGGGCCATCAGCGCGCTGTCCAGCATGTTCCGCTATAACCTGAACACGGAGTATATGGTACGGTTAAAGGAGGAGCTTCTTCATATCAGGAATTACCTGGCTATCCATAACCTGCGGTTCGATGAAAAGGTCCTGCTGGTCAATCATTTGGAAGAGCAGTATCTGGACTATCCCATCATACGGTTTACCTTTGAACCGATTGTGGAAAATGCCATTGTGCACGGCTTCCGGGACAGCACCACGGACAACACCATTGAGATCGCCTCAGAGCGCTCGGGTAAATTCCTGCTTCTTCATTTTACGGATGACGGGGCCGGGATCGAACCGGACCGGCTGGCACAGATCAGGGACAGGCTGCGGTTAAATGAGACCAATATCAAAGGCCGCAGAAGAGGCGGTATCGGAATTCATAATGTGAATGAAAGAATCAAAAAGAAATATGGAACAGAGTACGGGATTGCGCTGGAAAGCGAACCGGGTAAGGGCACGAGAGTGACGATTCTCTTACCGGTAAATCCGGCAGACGGGCAGGAGTGAGGAGAAATGTATCGGGTATTGACGGTAGATGATGAACGCTATGTGCGTTTGTGGCTTAAGAACTGCGTGAACTGGGAGGAGCTGGGATTTACGATTATCGGAGAAGCTGCTAACGGAAAAGATGCGCTGGCGCTGATCCAGGATGTCAGACCGGAGCTGGTGGTCACGGATATGGAGATGAAGGGAATGGACGGGATCGAACTGATGCGCCGGACCAGAGAGCGGTATCCGGATACGGAATTCCTGATACTCAGCGGCTATAATACCTTTGAATATGTCAAAAGCGCGGTGACGTTTCAGGCTATGGATTACCTGCTCAAACCGGTGGAGAGTGAGGTTATGGAGCAGGCCCTGACAAAAGTGGCCTGCCGTCTGCGCGCAAAGGAGAGTATGAAGAAGACCATAGAGACGGCACTGGATGAAAACAGGCGGTATAAGACGGAAAAATTCATTTTTACGCTGGTGGATTCGGAGCAGTATGCCATCGATTCCATCATGGAGCTGATGAATGCCCTTGACATCTGTGTGCCGGAGGACGGATGCCTGGCGCTTATGCTGTCACTGCGGCCGGAGGAGGGGAAGCAGTATGGGGAGCGGTACGCAGAGCATGTCGGAAAACAGGGAGAGGAGAAGAGCGGGATTCAGGGCGAAGGTCAGGCCGGGCGCTCCTTTGAAGGTATACATTTGGAACAGGTGAAAGAAACAGGAATGCCGGATGGTTACCGGGATATCAATGCGATGTTAGCAGACCTGGGTGATGCGGTTTCGGATCATCTGCAGAAAAGCCATTTAACGGCCCACTGGGCTGTGAGGGATGCAAAGCTCTACGTGCTGTTGTACGCAGATAACAAAGGGAGCCTGACAAACGGCATCCGGAGGATCTGTGAAGAGCTTCAGTCTTATCTTCAGGTCCGGTTCCATATCCCGGTCATGATCGGGATCGGGAGAAATGTGCCCGACCTGCTCTGCATGGAGAAATCCTTCCGGGAGGCTGGGCGGGCGCTGGAAGTCTGCGCGGTGCAGCCGGGAACCGGGGTTTATCAGTATATGGACATGCCCTGTGACATTCAAAAAGATGTCATCCGCAAATATGACGAGGCCTTATTGAGCACCGCCATGGCGAAATTAGACGGGCAGGCTGCAGCAGGATGTGTGGAGGAGATCTTCTCCCGGGTGAGCGCTCTTCGGGAAGCGGATATAGAGACAGTGCGCATGGTTTATTGCCGGCTTTTGACGATCCTCATCCGATCGGTATATAACAGCGGGATCTCACCATCCATGCTGGGCCTGCGGCTGGATAAATTTTTCCGGCTGGTAAATGAGCCGCTGACAATCGGACAGATGAAGGGTTCTCTTCTGGATATCATGGGACAATATATAGAAACCTGCGGCCGGTTGAAAAAACTGGGAAATACGACTATCGAGCAGGCCCGGCACTATATGGATCAGCATTACAGGGAAGAGATCAGTTTAAGAGATATCGCGGAGGAGGTTCATATGTCGGCCAGCTACTTGTCCACTACCTTCAAAGCGCAGGCCGGGATCCATGTTATGGACTATATAACGAAAAAGCGGATGGATGAGGTCGTCTGTCTGATGAAAGATCCGGGTCTTAAAATTTACGAAATAGCAAAAACGGTCGGTTACCAGGACACGAAATATTTCAGCAAGGTGTTCCGTAAAACCTATGGCTGTGCGCCGTCGGAATACCGCCGCCTGATCAGAGAGGAGCTGCAGACTGATGTGGAATAAGCCGGATAAGCGGAAAAGCCCGCTGGACAGGAATTCGCCGGATAACCGCAATCGCTTGATGTTTGCTGCGTTGTCACTGCTTCTCTTTCTGGTCGTCATTTTCCTTTTCTTTGATTTCGCGCATATGGATGGTTATAAAGAAATTACGAGTGTTCCCAGGACGGATCAGGAAAAAGGGGAGGAACTGACCAGCGAGATGGGCGGATTCAAGGAACCGGATTTCAGTTTTGAGGACAATGAAACGGTAACGCTTAAGAACAGGGAAGAAGCGCCCCGGGAGAAAAAATACGAGGGGGTTACGCTGACGGTGGCCGCGCCGATGGACCGGATGGCAGATTTTCTGCATAAGGACGGGATGGAGTGGGCCAGACAAAATGGGGTTCATCTGATTGTGGAGGAAATCCCATTTTCACAGATTTTCGAGAATGCCGCATATGATATTATCAAAGGGGAAAACAAGTATGATATCATCCTGTATCCCTCTTATCTTATGGGAGATCTGGTGGAGACCGGGAAGCTGGTACCTTTTGATTCCTTTATCGATCTTAAGACGGTAAATGGTTCTTACAGTGAGAACGGATTAGAATGGGACAGCTACTATCCCCATTACAGTCAGATCTATAACTGGTACGGCGACCATATCTATGCTTTGAACGTGGACGGAGATGTCTTTATCACCGCGTACCGGAAAGACCTTTGGGTGACTTACGGGAAAGAATTTGAGCAGAGCTACGGCTATGCCCTGCGGCCGGATGACCCGCTGTTCCCGGAGACCTGGGAGGAATATTACGACATCGCAGAGTTTTTTAACAAAAAAGGTTTGTCCGGAACAGCCGAGGTCAACGCCAGGAGCCGCGGCTCGGCCTGGCATTTTTTAGTTCGTTATGTATCCTATATGAAAAAAGACGGGATGTATAACGGGGACGCCTATTTTGAGCTGGAAACGATGAAGCCCCTGATTAACAGCGAGGCCGGAGTACGGGCGATGGAGGACATCGTCTCCAGTGTACAGGGAAACTATTCATCGGAAGAGATGCGTAATCTCAACTGGACCGATATGCAGAACAACTGGGGAGCGGGGAAGATTGCGCTGCTGTTTACCTGGCCGGCGACCTATGACATCGCGCGCAGAGACGTGTCCGTACTGCCGGGAAAAGCGGCTTCTACCGGATATGCCATGATCCCCGGCAGCAGGGAAGTATTTAATGTCCAGACGAATTCCTGGGAGAGCGGTGAGGAGATCCATCGGGCAACTATGCTGGGCCATGGATGGCAGTTCTCGATCATTAACACCTGCCAAAATCAGGAAGCCGCCTACGACCTGGTCCGCTTTATGACCACCGGAGACCGGTTGATCCACAATGTACAGAAAGTATATTGGGAATATGAACCTCTGAAGACCTGGGAGTGGCAGGATGAGACGATCCTGGCAGAATACAGCGATGCGCCCAGCTTTCTTCCGGCCCTGGATCTCGGGCACCGGTACGGCGTTCCGGATCTGCGGATTCCGGGAGCGATCCAGATGTACGATGCCATTGAGATTTATAAAAGGCAGGCGATCGAGGGGAAAATGACGCCCAGGGAGGCGGTGAACGCCATTGCCGCTGATTGGGAGAAGATCGTAAAGCAAAGAGGGGTCGGCAAGATGCAGAAAAGCTATCTGGATACGGTAACGCCAAGAGATATCTATGAGGTGCTGGGAAAGCCGGACGCCTGAGATCTATTGCCATTCATTTATATTATGGCAGTGCTTTTTCAAAATGCTGATAATCTTTACGGGTATTCCAGTCGCCGCCCCAGGTGAACCCATGTTCCGTAAACAGGAGATAGGCGAGATCCTCATGATCTATTTTGCTTATAAATTCCGCTGAACGGTCGGCAAAGGGCCTGCTGCCGGATGGACTGACGGCTGCCGCCGTGACATACGGATTATAGAGCGGATTCAAGTCCACCGCCAGTCCGTAGCTGTGGTTGGACAGTTTATCAGAACCAGCGATTTTACGGTAATTAAAGCAGGAGGTGTTGTTGGCCTGCATGGATGCCTCATCATCCGCGCCATAGTCATCAATGAGGGAAACCCGGGCAAGGGGATAGCCGGCCTGGTACAGTTCGTAGAAGATTTCGATCAGATCCTGGGCGATGGCTTTGTTGCAGATTATTTCACCCTGCTGTGTCTGGCCGGAATAGTCCGTGTACAGCAGACGCAGATAGCGAAGCTCCGAATAAGGGAGAGAACAGTCTGCAGGATAGGAGCAGCCGGTAATCCGCTGGATGACGGAGTCGGGGAGGGATTCATAGGTAAATTCAGGGGCGAATATCACTCGATCATCCGCAGGAGCGGAAGCGGATTGCGGTACGGAAGCGTTCGATTCTGCCGCTATGGCTGAGTCATATGTATGATTCTCAGGGACGGCCTGGGTACGGTCTGCGGCCATGGCCTGGTCAGAGGACTGGCAGCCCTGCTGGTCCAGGTAGAAGCATCCGGCGGCCAGTACGGTGATAAATAAATATTTTATATAGGGTTTCATATACAAAATCCTTTACCAACTATGATGTAATCTATTATATTCCATCAGAGGACAAAAAGTGAAGAAAAAATACTTCTGTTGTTTTTCCGCATATTTTCGCCAGATTTTGCCAAAACTAACGAGGAGTTGATGGCTGGAAAGGATTTATAACCTTTTCCTTACAATACAATATATGGCATAAAGAATATGCTGATGGAGGTATCGTATGATGAATGATGTAGAATTACTGCGTGATATCTGTGAAAATGCGGAAATGGGCCGCGACGGTATCATGCATATACTCAAACAGACGGAGGATTCCAACTTAAGCCAGGTGCTGACCAGACAGCTGTCGGAGTATCAGAAAACTTACGACACGGCGGATAAAATGCTGCATGAGAAAAACCAGGAACCCACGAGTGCGAATCCTATGGCAAAAATGATGTCTTATGTCTCATCCAGTGCCAAGACGATGATGGATCACTCCGCCTCCAAAATTGCCGAGATTATGATCCAGGGAAGTACGATGGGGATAACGAACATGACAAAAAGCCTGCATGACTACGACGGCTCTGACACAGATGTCAAAAGACTGGCAGAAAAACATATCAAGACGGAACAGGCAAATGTGGATGAGATGAAGAAATTTCTGTAACTACACGATATAATTTTCCGTTATGCAAGCAAATCACACATTAGCTTATTAAATCTCTCGCTTTCACTCCATTGCGGAAAATGACAGGATTTCTCAAACCAATAAAACTGTTTTTTCGTCTCAATCCGGTCAAAGTATTCCTTCGCCAGAGCAGAGGACACATGACTGTCATATCTGCCCTCGACAAAGATGATCGGAGCGCCATAATGTGTTTGGGCTTCAAAGTCTGTTTGCATGACCTCCTGCCACAAATATTGAATGGCTTGCAGACTGCCTTTTTGACGTCGAATCAAATCGGGGAGCGTGTAAGAGCGGGAGAACAAAAAGGGAACAACCAAATCACTATAATTTGTTTTTCCATAGAGAGAACCCTTGTGTTTGACAACCTGCTTTGTAACAAAAAGCAGGTCGTTCAGCCAACTGTCCGCTTGATAAGAACAGTCAATCCCCTTCAATTTTTCCAGGCTCTTTTTATCAGCGTGTGCCAGCGCATATTCATAGGCTGCCTTACTGGATTTTTTCATATTGACGACTTGCCCACAGCCAATATAGATACGCACCAATTCTGGATATGCCTTGACAAAGCGCAGCCCCAAAATGCTTCCCCATGAATGACCTATCAAATACAATGAGCTTTGATGAAACCGGGATAACAGCTGCTCTACAAGGGAGTGGAGGTCATTCAGAAAAACGTCAATCGTGATGGGAGCGTCAAATTTATAATAGGACTTTCCCGCGCCGCGCTGCTCCCATACAATGAGCGTGAACCGCTGTGACAGCATTTTGTTGTACTTCATCACCAAAGGGAGTGCGGCGTCGCCGGGGCCGCCATGCAGATAGATCAGCAAAGGAGCGTTTTCTTTTTCTGCGCGTATGGAAACATACTGCGGCACACCATTCAGGTTCATTTTTAACTGTTCATCTATAAACATTTCTGCCACACACCCCTTTTCCGTTATATAGAATCAGCAGAGTACGCCTTATCCGCCTAAGGCGTACTACATATAACTCTTTGATTCATTCTAATATTTGCACGTGGAAATGTCAAACTGCTCATTTCGTTTCCTTACTTCCCTTACTTCATACGACTGTTCATAACCCTGTTTGTTTACTTAGGCATCAATTTACCCATTTCACGATGGTATCGCACACAACGGAAATGCTGTTTTTATGGGCTTTTCCGGATGAAAAAAGGATATTTTTGCTTTCCCTTATGTATGCGTTTTCGAAATACCTGATTATTGCAGAATTTATGAAAATTATGTATAATCAAATTCAGATCATCACAGATCTTTGCGGGTATTAACCGCAGAACAACTCTTTTTGTCACATATGTGACACTCTCAAGTGCTGTACAGCACGTTATTGGCCGAATCGGCCGCAGATTCAGCGTGGTAACACAATCAGAGAATCGAAGAACCGGAGGAATGCCTATGGAATGACCATTGAAGAATCGGAGAAATTCTATTATAATGGATAGGAGAAATAATATGGGTAAAAGAATATTGCAGTGGCATCCGGCATTCCAGGCAGCTCTGCAGATTGAATTGTCTAACGAAGAATGTATTCTTCAATTCGAGCGGGAATATAACCTCTCTGATAAACCGCTTCAGATCGACACCTTGATCATTAAAAAAGAACCCGGCCGCCAGATCAGGAAAAGCATCGGCAGGATCTTTCGTCAGTATAATATTGTAGAATATAAAGGGCCGGAAGACTATATCAGTATCAACAGTTTTTTTAAAGTTAACGGATACACCTGTATTTATCAGGCTGACACAGAACATGAGATGGAGATTCCCCCAGAGGAATTAACCATAACACTGGTAGGGTACCATTATCCAAGAAAGCTGCTCATGTTTTTACGAGAGTCTTATCATGCAGAAGTAGATAGACCATATCCGGGGATTTATTATATATCCGGTTTTTTGTTCCCGATACAGATTCTGGTAATCGGGGAGCTGTCGAAGGAAGAGAATGTCTGGCTCGGCCGTCTTCGGAATGACCTGCAGCTGAAGGAGGATATTGAGCCGTTGGCTAAGGCTTATAGGGGAATGGAAAAGAACCCGCTGTACGTGGCTGCGATGGATCTGATTGTGCGGGCGAACTGGAAGAAATATCAGGAGGGTAGAAAAATGTGCGAAGCATTACGGGAATTATTTGCAGATGAATTGAAAGAACGTGAGAATATGGGGATAGAACAAGGTAAGGCAGATTCGGTATTGGAACTGTTGGGTGAGCTGGGACCTGTGCCGGAACAGCTTCGCGTACGAATTACTTCACAGTCGGATGGAAGTGTTTTATCGGCTTGGTTAAAGTTAGCAGCGAGAGCAAACAGCATCGAAGAATTCGTTGAACGTATAACACAATAAGAAGTAGCTAATAAGCGGCAGTTTATATACCGGTGTTCAAAACATACTAGTTTAGACGCCGGTATTTTATTATGCTAAAGGCTATAGATTGATCATACCCAGGCTTTTATATTAAGTGTATAATTATAGAATACCATTAACTATATTAAAGTTTTATAACGTGTAAGATGTTTTAACTGGAGATTCGGTTTAGATTATATACAATCAATTCTTGAAAAAATAGAAGATCTCAAACAAAGATTCATCTTTAATTAAGTTCTACTTAAGCTCTGGTATTGTCGGTTATCCCCACAGTTTAGTAATTATACAAATAGTACATTAAAATAATTAAAAGTGTTAATTATATATGTGTATATGTTACAAAATTTTAACGATTTAAGTATTTTAATTGACATTTTGTATACCGATTCGTATAATATTAAATGATTAAAAGATTTAATTAATAAATAAGGAGGTGCACACAACAATAATATGACAGGTAATTTATAAAACAAAAAAACACGGAGGGAGAAGGTATTACAGATGAAAAGACGTACACAGATCAGGAAATTAGTTACTTTATTTTTGGTGGTTATCCTATTAATACCCGCGGTAAATGTCAAGGTAAATGCCACAGAAAATAAAGCATCAAAATTTGTGGAATTTGAAGGAGAATGGAATTTTAAATTATATCGGACTTATGACAAAATGTTCCAATATTTACCATATAATATGGTAAATGTGACCTGGGAAGATGCTGATATCGCTTCACTTCCAAATGAGTCGGAATGGAAAAACTGGGAAAAGGTAGATATGCCGTGGGCAGATGTCTCGACCGGAGGGCTGCTGCCTCTGGAAAGGCCCGGGCAGCCAAGCGTAACAAGCTATAGCGAGAGTGCAGAAGTACAGGAAGAATCTGTTGAACCAGAGGCAGCCACCCAAACCGTGCAGTCCGTTGTGCCTGCAGCTGGAACAAAATTAGAGCAGCCCGTCGAACCTGCGGCTGAAATACAAGAAAGTGATGCAGATGAAGTTACATCCCCAGCAGGAGAAAATCAATCCGAAGAATCGCAGTCACTGGAAGAAGCTATAATCGGAAACGAATCGGATGCACAAAAAACGTCAGTGCAATCTGACGGTCCGGCGGCTGTCTCAAATCAGTTACTTACGGCAGAACCGGTAACCACAACAGAGCCGATATCTGCAACGGATCCGGAGCCCGCAGCAGAGTCAATACCTACAACAGAGCCGGTACCAGCAACAGAGCCAATACCTGCAACAGAACCGGTACCAGCAACAGAGCCAGTACCAACGGTAGAACCGGAACCTACAACGGAACCGGAACAGGTGACCAGTTCGGAGGCAGAAGCAGATTCAATCCAGCCGCAGATGTCAATGGCAAACACATCTTCCGTATCTGACAGACAGAACCTCCTGGCATCTGTGTCTAATACCACTATGTTCCCTTCCTGGTCGGAGGCATGGATATGCAGAAGCTTTGATCTACCGGCTGATTTCACAGAGGATAGCCAGGTCACGCTGCTGATGGGTATCATCGACGATATGGATGTAATCTATATAAATGGTCAGCTGGTAGCATCCAGTGGCTTCGTAGATGGCAATGGCAATAAAACAGATAGAATACCGGCTAACGGGGGATTTGACTATAAGAACGCCAATAAGGAAGATCAGGTAAAATTTGAAAAGTCATACTGGGAGGTTAACAGGGAATATAAGATCCCAACCAATTGTCTGAATATCGGCGGGGAAAATGAGATCTGTATCCGGGTCTATAATAATAATGGAAACGGCGGTTTCTACAGCGGTAATCCCTACGCAATCTGTGGAAATGAGCTGGCGGTGCGAGCAGTAAAGGGGCTGCCTGCCGATCCGGTAACCTCATCAGAACTGGATCAGGTTGTACAGAGTCAGATCAGTGCTATGAATGCAGGGGATATGAGTGCTTATGCAGCCACTGTTTCTGACGACTATAAGAACGATGGACTTACAAAAGAAGATCGTCTTAAAGAGATTCAGGACATGCTGTTCCCCTATGAAGATATTAATGTACAGGATGAAAATGCGGGCTCCTACAAAGATGAGCAGGGCAGGTATTGGTATTCCGCGAAACGGATAATAACGGGTAAAGACAAAACCAGCGGTACTCTGACGACGATTTTCTCAGATACTGTGGAAATCTGTTATGCAGATGTTGGTGGCAATATACTGGAATATGGAAACTGGAACAGATGTTATGCGGTTTCCTATGATTCTGCGCTTTTTAACCAAAAATTGGGGTATGGCATCTATCTTCCTCCCGGATATTATGAAAATAAAGACCGGGATTACCCGGTGGTTTATCTGCTTCACGGAATCAACTCCAGCAGCAGCTCTTTCATCAACGTAGACCAAATAGGGGCATTTATGGATCAACAGATTGCCGATGGATTGGTGACGGAGATGATCGTGGTAATGCCGGACTCAGGAAAAAACAGTTTTTACCGGGATTCGGAGTATGATCCAACAAAACACGATTCAACGGGACCCTGGAGGACACATGTCACCACGGAGATCCGGTCTGAGATCCTGAAAAACTACCGGGCGCTCGGCGATGCGGAGTTCAGCGGAGTTACCGGAATATCCATGGGCGGTTTCGGAGCGATGTGCATCGGCACACTATACCCGGATCTATATTCCTCAGTGGCGAGTCATATGGGTGCTCTGAACCAGGAGAGCCTGAATTGTCTGAAGAGCCTGAATGAGAGCCAGCTGGAATCCTATGACTTTTATGTGGACTGCGGCCTTCAGGATACTATGGTGGATTACAGGGGCACCGTCAACACCCATGATTATCTGGAAACTATGGGAAAAGAACATGGCTATGATCTGAGGGACGGCGGCCATAACAGTGCCTTCTACATGGCAGGTATGCCCGCATCCATGAAAATGCACAGCGATCATTTCCTGAAAAACGGGCTGTTTGATGCGGAACTGACAGAGCCTGCAGGTACCTTTGATCAAAATACAAAAGGACCAAACCACAAAGAAATAATGATACCTCTGAAATTGAATGGCAATGTAATCACGGGAATAGAGAATCTTGAGGAAGGGAAAGATTATAGGATTGAGACAGACGGAATTGTTCTGCCTATGAATTATCTGAACAGACTGACTGGGGATACGGATCTGAAGATTATGCTGGCCAGCGGCAAATCCTGCACTTATCATCTGAAGGTGACGGATACCACGGAACAGGAACCGGAAGTTACGCCAGGTCCCACAGAATCACCGACACCTACTCCCACGCCTACGCCGGAACCTTCTCCGACTCCGTCGCCAACACCAAATCCCGGACAAGGAACGGATCAGAATTCTTCCGGTCAGTCAGACGGCAATGGTGGAAGTGGGAATGACAGTCAGAATATTCCTGCGGAGACGGGAGATTGTTCACAAACTGGATTATTGCTGATGCTGATGACATTCTCAGTGCTGGCAGCTTTCGTATCGAGTTATTGCATCAGAAAACGGACTGAAAGAGATAATTGATTCAACAGAATAGTAATATTTATAAATAGGGAGGGTGTGACTTGTACGAGTCGCACCCTCCCCTAAACCTTTCCCAATATGATCTGCTGGCCGCAGGTTGAATTATAACAAAGGGATTCAACACGGATCTAGATTCTGAAAAGTCAGAAGTGGTTCGCTTTGTCGGTTCAAAGGCAAATTATGAAGAAAACGCAATGCATCGAAGAATTCGTTGAACGTATAACACAATAAGAGAATGAAAAATAAAGGCTGCCTCCCTGCAGAAGAGAACTACCCGAATCTGGGTTAGAATCCCTCGAAAAACACAGGGAGTATGGCCTTTTTTGTTTCAATTAATGAACGGTATACCCCAAACGTATGGAGATTTTTTCCGTCATTTCCAGAAGCTTGGGCAGGATTATGCCCTGAATACGGGAGTCGGTCATCCGTTCGCTGTCATCGAAGGAGCTGATTGCGGCTACAATGTCATTTTTGTAATCACGCAGAGGAGCAGAGACACAGCGGATACCGATTTCACATTCTTCGTCATCATAGGCATATCCCTGCTGCCGGATTGTATCAAGCTCTTTTAAAAAACGGTTTTTTTCAGTGATCGTCTTCTCGGTGATTTTTTTCAATCCCATTACCTGGATAAAACCCTCTATCTCACGCTCAGACAACTGGGTCAGCAGGACTTTGCCGGAAGCTGTGGTATGCAGTGGGGCACGTTTTCCGATTCGCTGAAGGGAACGCATAAACGTATTGGTATTATCTACCAGATCCAGATAGATGGATTCATAATCCTTCATAACGGCCAGACAGACACCACTGCTCAGTTCGTAGGCCATATCGTTTAAATAAGGACCGCAGATACTGCGTATGCTGAGATAGCTGTTAATCTGCTGGCCGAGGCTGCATATTTTCCAGGTAAGGGAATAGCGCAGACTGTCCTCGTCCTGGTATAAATAATTGTGTTTTATAAGCGCATTGAAATAGCGCAAAAGCGTGGGTTCGGGGATTTTAAGATCCTCCGATGCGTCCTGCAGCCGGACGGGCAGACGTTTGGATGCCAGGTACTCCATAATCAGCAGTAATTTTTCTGCGGACAAACTCAAACGCTCTACATTTTTTGGGGTACTTTTTTTTCGTTCCATCGGCAAAGACTCCATTTATCAATTTTTCTATAATAATATAATTATACTTTGCTTTTTCCTATTAGAAAAGCGGAATTTAAGCAATGCGTGTCTCTTAATTATCAAAAACTAGTTATTAGGAAAGATTTTTGACTCTTTGGATATACTCCGTTAATTTCTTTTCTCCATCCGGATCACTTAGCAGAGGTTCTCCCTGGACTACCCAGGAGGCGCCGCGTTTAACTGCTTCGACTGCTTCTTCCACACAAAAAGTGGCGATTCCTACCGGTATATGGACTGCGCTGACCAGGTCATCTAACCCATCCAGTGCTTTTTTTGTGGTGGCATATTTGGATTCGTCAAAGCCCAGATGCAGCATCACATAATCGACACCCATGGCTTCGACCTCTCTGGCTCTTTGTCTTAAACGGTCGTGAGGGACGGAAAACATGTCCACTACAACTTCGATCCCGTGATCCCGCCCGGCCCGCACAGCTTCCAGGATACTCCCGTCTGCGGCCACTCCCAGGACTACGGCCTGGCCCGCTCCCAGTTCTGCGGCCCTGGCAAAATATTTGTATACTCCATCCTGTGCTTTAAAATCAGCCAGAACACTTCGGCCAGAGCTTATTTTGGCTAATTCACCGATGGAACGGATTCCCTCGAATACAATCAGAGGTGTGCCTGCTTCGATCCAATCGGCCCCGGCGCGGACAGCCATCTGTGCGTATTTTTGTCCCAGCTCCATATCTTTTACATCAATAGCGATCTGCACCCACGGTTTCCTCTTGTCATTCGTTTTCATTCTATCTTCCTCTCTTTCATTATATGATATCGTCTATTCGATCATTGATCCGTCCCAGGTGTCGATATGCTCCTGAGAAAATTCCGCTTCGTCAAACCACCTGGAGGTGACTGTCTTTGACTCAGTAAAGAATCGGACGAAGTCCTTTCCATGACAGTGCAGGTCTCCAAAGAAGGAGTGCTTGTGACCACTGAATGGAAAAATACCGATCGGTAC
Source organism: Diplocloster hominis (assembly GCF_032380655.1). Lineage (NCBI taxonomy): Bacteria > Bacillati > Bacillota > Clostridia > Lachnospirales > Lachnospiraceae > Diplocloster > Diplocloster hominis. Next base: position 74,838 of record NZ_JAWDIY010000013.1, read on the forward strand.
CGGAATTCCCACATTGATCCCTACCATACCGCCGTCCGTATTTTTCATGAACTCCCGGGCATAGTATCCATTCTGAGTGAAGATTACGCTTCCGTTGGCATAGGGGTTCTGATTCATCATAGCGAGTCCCTCATCGAAATTCTTCACGCGCTTGATACATAGGACCGGGCCGAAGACTTCATGAGTGCCAATATCCATATCCTGGGTGACATGATCGAAGACGGTGTGTCCAATATAGTATCCGTTTTCATATCCAGAGACTCTGCAGCCGCGGCCATCCAACATGAGTTTCGCACCGGCATCTTTTCCCTTTTGTATCCAATCCTCTATGAAATCTCTGTGAGCAGAAGTGGCCACCGGGCCCAGATCTGATGATTTATCATAAGCGGGGCCAATCTTTTTCGTGCGGCATAGACGGATGATCTCCGCAGCCAGGCGGTCCGCGATCGCCTCCTCTGCTACAACCACCGGCAAAGCCATACAGCGCTCCCCGGCGCATCCAAATGCGGAGTTCATAATACCCGCGGCAGTACGGGTAAGCGGTGCATCGCGAAGTACCAATGCATGATTCTTCGCCTCACAGAGAGCCTGTATGCGTTTCCCGGCAGCAGCAGCGGTGGCGTAGATATGTCTCCCCACACTGGTGGAACCGACAAAAGTGATTCCGCGGATATCGGGGTGTGTTAACAGCTCTTCGGATTCCGTCCTGGAACAGGTAATGATATTCAACACTCCGTCAGGGAAACCGGCTTCCCGGTACAATTCTGCGAATTTGAAGCTGGTCAGGGGAGTAGAGCTGGCAGCCTTTAACACATAGGTGTTGCCACAGGCCAGCGCCAGCGGGGTCATCCACCCCATGGGGATCATGGCTGGAAAATTCCACGGAGCGATACCGGCGAATACCCCCAAAGGCTCCCGATAGAGAGTAGTGTCATAGCCCAGAGAGGTATCCATCAGAGATTCTCCCATCAGCAAAGAGGGGATGGAGCAGGCGAGCTCAGTCATCTCTTTGGCCTTCATGACATCTCCGTAAGCTTCACTCCAGACCTTTCCGTTTTCGCGGCAGACACAATCGGTCAACTCCTCCATATGGTTGACGATCAGTTCACGCAGGCGGAAGAAGAGTTGGGCGCGTTTGGCTGGAGGCGTGTTGCGCCAACCGGGATAGGCTGCTTTGGCCGAAGCGATGGCTGTCTCTAGCTCGGCTTTGGTGCAGCGGGGTGCCTGTGCCAGAAGTTCGCCGGTGGATGGATTATAGATGTCCATCCACTGGTTGGAAGTTGACGATACGAATTTACCGTTGATAAATAGTTGGCATTGTTTGACCTCATTCATTATTATCACCCTCATTTCTTTTCTTGTACTTTCTATGTAATTTGTTGATTCACAGACTGTTATTTTTGTGCACTGTCTTTTTTATATCAGATCTGACATTTGTTGTGATCATGATCTGTTATCGATGAATAACTGACGGACGGTTTTAATATCTTTTTGTACTAATTCCAGAGGATTCTGGAGATTGTTAAGAACCAGAGGAGGCGAAGCGTAGGAATTTTCCAGAATCAGATATCCGGAATAGGAGATTTCATTCAGTGCTCCCGCCGATTCCAGAAAGGAATTCTCACCTGTACCTAACAGGCAGGATCCGTTTCGTCTGTTTACTCCATCCTTTAAATGTACCATGACAATGTGATCACCCAATGCACGGATCATATTCGGAACATGATAGCCTTGTGCCTGACAGGGATTCTGAGTATCAAAGAAGATCCCAAAATTCCGACGGCCGATCGTTCGGCAGAGGCGCAGATTTTCCTGGATATCTAAAAGATTCTCCGATGCGATGGTAATCCCATAGTCCGCAGCCAGATCGCAGGCCTTTGTGAGCATCCGGCAGGTATTCTGAAAATGTTCTTCATTGCAGATCTCACCGTCCCTGGCGCTGCACAGCATCATCACTGGGATATGCATGTGACTGCAGATACGGATTCCCTCCTGTATCAGGGCAAGTGCAGTCTGGGCTTTGGGACTGTTCCAGGGATTGGAAAGCCCAAAAGCCATCAGCGGTGTCATGGAGAGAGAGGGGAATTCCATGGAAAGCCTGTTGGCCTGCTCGAGATAGGCATCCTGCAGCAGACGGTCTGTCAGGGGAAGACCTCTGGCATAGGAACCGATCGTCAGCTGATATCCAGTGATTCCCATGTCTCTGGCTTTTTCCATACCCCATATACCAGGCAGCGGGAATTCCCATTCGCAGATTCCGAGTTTTCTTTCGGGCATACCATTTACAACTCCTTTCGTATCAGATTCTTAAGACCGATGGTCTTGATTTGAGACATTTCTTCGAGAGTATATTCGATCCCTTCCCGTCCGATTCCGCTCTTTTTGTACCCGCCGAATGCCATATCCACAGTACGGCAGGTACTGCAGCTGTTGATACCCACACCACCTGCCTCCAGATGATCTGCTATGGTTAGTGCCCGGGAGATATCACGGGTCATGATGCCGGCCATCAGGCCGTATTGGGATTGATTGGCGATAGCCACCGCCTCCTTAACGGTATCGAATGGCAGGATAGGGCAGACAGGGGCGAATATTTCCATGTCTCTGGCGATCGGCATCTGACTTGAGATATCGGTCAAAACTGTGGGAAGGTAGAAACTTTCCTGTACTCGTTTTCCGCCACACAGGCATTTGGCCCCCAGAGAGAGCATCTCATTTACCTGTTCCTGCGCTGCCTTAGCAGCTTTTACGGATACCAGAGGCCCAATGTCTGTGGATTCTGAAAAAGGATCTCCCAGTACCTTGCTTTGTAACAGGTCTTTCAGCTTCTGGGCAAAGATATCCGCGACCTGGCGCTCGACGAGGAACCGCTTGGTTCCACAGCAGACCTGGCCTGCATTGATCGTACGGCCGAAGGCAGCTTCGGAGGCAGCCAGATCAAGATCAGCATCGGCGAAGATCAGCATCGCATCATTGCCTCCCAGCTCCAGATAGGTTCGGGTAAGATTGCTGGCTGCGTTGACCGCGATATCGATTCCGACTTCCGTGCTTCCAGTAAGACTTATGGCATTGATATCCGGGCTGGTGGACATTAGGGTGCCGATTCTGGCTCCGCTGCCCGTGATTACCTGCAGGACATCACCGGGTATTCCACATTCCAGTAGAAGCTCGGCAGTGCGCAGGACAGCCAGCGGGGCTTCACTGGCAGGTTTTACCAGCACAGAATTTCCCATGAGAAGGGCAGGGGCTACCTTGTGGGCAAATAGCTCTACCGGAAAATTAAAGGGTAGGACACAAGCGACAACACCTAACGGTTCCCGCTTGGTGAAGTACAGGGATTCGTCCTCTCCGGGATTTACTCCTCTGGGCAGTACAGAATCGGACAGGTGCAGGGCCTTTTCTGTGAATCCCAGAAAAAGTTTGGCAGCTGTCTGTATCTCTGCACGGCTCTGTGTGATAGGCTTTCCCATCTCACGGGTCAGAAGTGCGGCCAACTCTTCCACGTGTTCTGTGATACTTTTGGCGGCCTTTTTAAGATATTCCGCTCTCTGATACATGGAAAGACGCCCGAAGCTGCGTTTTCCGGTCTGCGCGTATCGAATGGCGGAACGGACATCCTCTTTTGTTGCTGCTGGAACTGTGTCGATTACTTCCAGGGTGTAAGGATCGGTTACCTCAATGACTCCGCCGTCCATTGCATCTGTCTGTTTCCCGTTCACTAGCATTTTCATGAATTTATCCTCCTTTTGATTTTTAAAGTCGGGCCCGACGGATGATCACATCCTGCTGTTCTCTGGTAAGCGTTGTAAAGTAGGCGGAGAAACCACCCAGCCGGACCCGCAGATTCCGATGGGAATCAGGATTTTCCTGCGCATCCCGCAGAGTCTCCTCACTGATTCCTGTGACGGTTAAAATGACTCCACCGAGATCCAGGAAGGAACGAATGATTCCTTCCATTCTTTTTATACCGGCTTGGCCTGCTACTTCATTGGCGTTGATCTGGAGATCGAGAGGGCAGCCGGTGGCGTAAGGCAGCAGATCAGGATGGGTGATCGAATGGATGACTGCGGTAGGCCCGCTCAACTTCACACCTAATGCAGGTGAATAGTTGGAACTCAGGGCGTCATGCGCCTTTCTCCCATCGGAGGATGCGCCCACCTGATATCCGTATTTTCCGTAATTTTCAAAGGTTCCGATGGCCAGGTTCAGAAGAAATGGATGATTGGTAACATGCGCCTTCAAACCCCTGAGCGACTGATCTGCATCCCTTAAGAGTTGGGCGGCCAGATCGTCCGCATAGGACTCATCGTTGCCAAACTTCGGGGCATGGTTCAACAACAGCTGTCGAAGGTATTCCTGTCCATGAAAATCCGTAAAAAGAGCATGTATCAGGTCCTCCATTAAAATCACACCGTCCTCATAGACCAGTTTTTTGACAGCAGCCAGGGAATCCACACAGTTGGCCAGGCCGGTCAGAACATAACAGTATTCATTATACCTGCAGCCCCCCTCAGTAAGATCGCAGCCCCTCGGGATACAGTCCTCCATCATGGCGGACAAAAGCGGAGATGGGGAGATACGCGATCTGGCTTTGTAGTAGATAAGCTTGTTGTCCAGAAGTTTTTTCATCTGATATCGCATCTGTTCCAGGAATGCTTGATAAAATTGCCGGAAATCAAAAAAGGAAAGGGGATCCCCGGTATCGATAGATTCCTGACCTCCCCGGACAAGACTCCTTCCGCGGAAGAATACATATTCCAGCAGCTGCAGGAGCTCCAGGTTTACCAGAGAAAAGTTGGTTTTACCTGGAACCAGAGTTTCCCAACAGCCATCATTGGAATAACAGCGTGCTTCCTTCAGGGGTAACCCCATCTCCACTAATCCGGGAATTATGACTTCATCGTTATAGATCGCCGGTTCACTGGATCCTTTCCGCAGGATGTCCGAGATTGTATCAAACAGACGGTCTGGTGTATGGCGGTTTAACCGCACGGACATAACAGGGGCGACCACTTCCAGATAGTTCCACCAATTCAGAATACGATAGGTAAGGTCATTGACGGCATCGTTCCCATGTTCGTCCAGGCCGCCCAGTATCATGTTAGCCAGCCAGTGGTTGGCAGAAATGCCGAAGTTATAGGATTCATCCGTATGGGGATGATACAGCATTGAGATCTCCGGCGACCCGCCATCACTCCAGGCCAGATCTGTCATGTGATTTTCCCAATCGGCAGAATTGGTCTGGACCCTCTCACTGAATTTGGCCAGCCAGCTGCAGATTAGTTCATCGGTCTTTGCGGACGTCAACTGACCACTGCGGATATCCGCCTGATAATAAGGATATAGAAATTGATCTGCCCGGCCGATCGGGACAAATTCCAGGGTACTCTGCAATGAAATATATACAAACCAAAAGCTTTGCAATGCTTCCTGCAGTGTCTTTGCCGGGTTTTCGGGTACCCTTGAGCAGATATCTGCAATGTGATGTAATTCATCCCGCCTGTTGGAATCTTCGGCGTCGTCAGCGGCCTGGCGGGCTAAAACGGCGTACCGGCCGGCCAGTGCGGCTACAGAATCCAGACAGATCAGGACGGCTTCATAAAAAGCCGATTTACGTTCATCCGTTAGATTACGGGCCTGATATTCCCGTACCTCGCGGCGGATACCGCAAAGGCCCAAACGCAATACCTTATCATAATCCGGCGGGTGATGTCCCCACACCGAATGTTCATCGAATCCAGACAGTGCTGCCTCTTTCAATTCCTCAGGGAGAGCATAATGGGTAAAGACCCGGCCAAATCCGATCGAGGACATGTTAGCGATTCCCACGATCAATTCGTCCTCTTTAAGCTCTATGGGCATATGTCTGAGTGTATGCGATATGGCAAGGGCTTTGCGGACGATCAGGGGCTTTCGGCATATCTGAGGGTCTGTCAGTATAGTCTCGTTTTCGCCCCACCAGACTTTTTTTGTGTGGTATTCCACCTCAAAAAGCCGTTTCTTAATTTTTTCCATACGGTTCATAAAATCACCTCCAGAGATTCATTGATCTGTAAGTTACTTACTGGTTACCTCCACCTCCTATACTTACCGGAATACCGGATCCCCCCAGAATCCTGCAGGCTTCCCTGATAGCTGCCTGTGTGGGAAGAGGATGAAAAGCAAAAGGGTAAGACCTTCCCAGTGCCTTCCATTTGCTGCTGCCGGCCTGATGAAATGGAAGAATATGGATCTCAAGCGGCCGGTATTTTTGAGCCAGCGACATCGTTCCATATAGGTTCTCATAGGTATCGTTGATACCAGGAATCAGCGGTAAACGAAGGATAAAAGGACGGGATAAATCGGCCAGTGTCTGTAAATTATGAAGTATCAGCCGGTTGTCTCTGCCCGTCATATCGAGGTGGGCCGCTGAGGACAAAAGCTTCACGTCATATAGGATCAGGTCTGCCAGTGACACGGCCCTTTGGAATGTCTCCGCTTTGCAATAACCGCAGGTCTCGATGGCGGTATGGATCCGCTCCTCATGGAGAGTCTCAAGAAAGGAGCAGACGAATTCCGGCTGATTTAGAGGTTCTCCGCCGGTCAGGGTGACACCTCCCTGGCTGTTTTGATAGAAGGGCAGATCTCTCATGACAAGATCTAACAGTTCTGTCTGTGAAGTCAGACGGCCACAGGATGTCAAGGCCATAGTACAGCAGACACGGCAGCACAATCCGCAGGAATCGCAGCGTTTTGGATCTATGTGAAGGTGTCCCTGAATCGGGGTGATCGCATGCTTGGGACAGATGCGTACACAACTGTGGCAATGAATGCATTGTTCTTCATAATATAATATTTCTGTCCGGCAATGCTGACTTTCCGGATTCTGACACCAACGGCAACGAAGAGGGCACCCTTTGAAGAACACATTCGTTCTGATCCCAGGGCCATCATGCACGGAAAAACGCTGGACGTCGAAAATCAGCGCATGTTCGGGTGAAACTTTTTTCAATTTAGGTTGCATCAGTGGTACCTCCCTGTGTCACAACCATCTCAGAAAAAACTAAGCGGTATTCTTTCGGGGTAACGCCTACGGTTTTTTTAAAGATCCGGCAAAAATAGCCGGGATCTTTATAACCTACCGCATAACAGATATCCTTAATAGACAGCTCATTTGCCTGCAGCATTTCTTTCGCCTTGTCCAGGCGGACATCGGTCAGATAATTGACGAAGTTGACGCCGGTAAACTGCTTGAACAGTTTGCTGAAATAATAGGGACTGATATGAGCGGTCCGGGCTACGGTCTTAAGAGTCAGTGGTTCTGCATAGTGCTCTTTGATATATTCTCTGGCCAGCGCGATGGAATCATCTGAGGTCGAAGCATGCTGCTTTAAAATTGTGATATCCCCCAGTAAATATTTTTTGCACAGATCGCGCAGTTTTTCCGGGTCCCGCACTGTGAGTATTGGGAAACGGTTCCTGCTGATATGGCCGGAGAATGTGCGGGCAGGCTCAGTGACCTGATACTTGAGAAACAGGCATACCGTGAGAAGTTCAATCATGGCGGCCTGGACCGGAAGCGGATCCGAACCGGATTGCAGGCGGTACCAGTCGAAGATCGCATCGAATTCCTCAAAGCACCTCTGGGTATCCATTCGTACAAATGCCTGGTACAATTGCTGTTCTGTGAATAGAGGATATTCCTGTACGGAGGAAGGTTGAATGTTTTTATTTTGATATTGTATGACCGGGGTATTTAAATCTGTTCCCAGGAGAGCTTCCTTCGCATGTTCATAAGCCAGGTTTATGTCATCCTTAAGGGTACACAGGCCGCTGATACCGATCAGGAGTTGATAGCCCAATTCATATGCCTGAGAGGCAATCGCAGCAGCAGTCTTATGTATGGATGAGAGGTCAGGATCTGAAGAAGGGATGTAAGTTACAAACTGACCGTTGGATTTTCTTATAATGGCGCAATCATGGGCAGCAGTAATGGCTGACAAGAGCCGGGTGAAATTTTCACTTGAACAGGAATGTTCATTGTTAGCAGCAGCTTTCGTCAGTTCAAACTTTATAAGCAATACGTAACCTTTATCTGGCCAGGATAATAAAGATTCACAGGCCCGCACCAATTCTCTGGTATCTATTTCATACAGACAGGAAGAAATCAGAATATTTTTTAGAAACTGAGTGATCTCTTTTCCCGATCGATGGCCGGATGCAGTTGTTTGTACGGTTGAATAGGTACCTTTTTCCATGGTGTCCTCCTTGTCATCAGGCTTAAATTATTCAATGTGTCTGGAAAGAAGAAATATAATTTTATTATTTGAAATAAAAAATCATTTTCTATTTTTATAAAGATATCTGAACGAGTTGCGATATGGTATATTCATAAAAATTAAAGCGTTGAACTGCTGTAAATGCATTTTTAAACAAATTCATTATATGCATAATAGACAATATAAGTAAATATATAAAAGGAAATTTCTATAAATAAAACAAAAAGAAAATAAAATAAACCTAAAAAGTTGTACAATATATCTTAAATTATTTTAAAAAATTGGACTATTTTGTCATAAATGTATGAAAATGGCAAAAAAATCCATGGTAATGGTAAAAATGATGATATATAATTTAAAAAATGGATCTGCAACATAGAATTTAATTTCAAAAATTGAAATTAGAACTTTAATAAAAAATAAATATGCACAGTGAGGAGGCTTTTATGGAAGATTACATTTTAGAGATGCGGGATATCGTCAAAGAGTTTTCCGGTGTAAAAGCGCTGGATCATGTGAACTTTCGCGTAAGGCGGGGCGAGATCCATGCTCTTGTAGGAGAAAACGGTGCGGGAAAGTCCACACTGATGAAAATCTTAAGCGGCGTCTACTACAGAGGAACCTATAAAGGTCAGCTGATTGTGAATGGGAAGGAACAGCATTTCAGTACCATAAAGGATGCCGAGAACTGTGGGATTGCGATTATTCATCAGGAATTGAACATGGTGAAAACTATGAATATCTGTGAAAATCTGTTCCTGGGCAGTGAACATATCTCTCATGGGAGGATCAAATGGAGTGAGCAGTATAAAATCGCAGGAGAATTGTTGAAGGAAGTGAAACTGGACATATCTCCCACAACGCTGGTTCAGGAATTGGGAGTGGGGAAACAACAGCTGATCGAGATTGCCAAAGCCCTTCATAAAAAGGCGGAAATACTTATACTGGATGAACCGACCTCAGCCCTGTCCGAGAAGAACACACAAGATCTGCTGGATCTGCTGAAAGAACTGAAAGCCAAGGGAGTGACCTGTATCTACATATCCCATAAGTTAAAAGAGGTTTTTTCTATAGCAGATACCGTGACGATCCTGAGGGATGGCCAGACGATCTGTTCAGCACCGATCTTCGAATATGATGAGGCTAAGATGATTTATCACATGGTCGGGCGTGAACTCACCCAAAGATTTCCGAAAAAACAACGGGAACCGGGTGATGTGGTACTGGAAATTTCAGATTGGTGTGTACAGGATCCGGATAATCCGGAGAGATACCTGATCGACCATGTCAGCCTGAAGGCAAGGAAGGGGGAAATCTTAGGAATCGCCGGACTTGTGGGAGCGGGACGAACGGAGTTTGCCATGAGCCTGTTCGGGGCTTTTGCGGTCAAAGGTACCGGCATCATACGGATCGGAGACAAAGAAGTGAAAATAAGCCGGCCGTCGGATGCCATCAGAGAAGGATTCAGCTATTTGTCAGAAGATAGAAAAAGATATGGCCTGGTGCTGATCAACGATCTAAAGACGAATATGACACTAGCGGCGCTGAAGACCGTCAGCAGATTCGGAGTGATCAATAACGCAAAGGAGATCTATGAGACCAATCGGTATAAAAAGGAACTGCGGATCAAGGCAGCATCCATGGCACAAAAGGCAGGAAGCTTAAGTGGCGGCAACCAGCAGAAAGTGGTATTGGCAAAATGGCTGCTGACACAGCCACAGATACTGATCCTGGACGAACCTACCAAAGGGATCGATGTAGGGGCCAAGTTTGAGATCTATGAAATTATGAATAAACTGGTGGAGCAGGGAGTGTGTGTCATCCTTATTTCCTCAGAATTGCCCGAGGTGATGGGAATGAGCGACCGGATCTATGTAATGAGTCAGGGCAGAATCACTGGTGAACTGGATAGCCGGGAAGCGACACAGGAAAAGATATTGACCCTGGCCGCAGGGAGGCAGGACTTATGAGAAAAGTGAAAGAGTATTTCAGGATAATTACAAAAAATAATATCACAAAATTTATGATCATCATTGAAATGCTGGTCATATTTATCGTGTTCCAGGTTCTGACCAATGGACTTTTTATGTCCAGCCGGAATCTTTCGAATCTGTTGGTACAAAGCTGCACGTATTCCCTTCTGGGTATCGGGATGACACTGATTATGGTTGCCGGACATATCGATCTGTCCGTGGGTTCGGTCGTGGGGTTCCTGGGAGCATTTGCCGCGATGTTGGAAGTTAAGCTTCAATGGCCTGCGATCGCAGTGATTTTAGCCACGATTGTCATGGGAATACTAATCTACTGCTGGCAGGGGTATTGGGTTGCATACCGGCATATACCGGCATTTATCGTTACCCTGTCCGGACAATTACTGTTCAAGGGCGGGACTTTGTGGATCACGAACGGGGCATCGATCGGTCCTATGAGTGAAGGATTTTCAAAAATGGGGCGGGATGTGCTGCCACAGCTCTTTTTCAAAGATGCGGCCTGGAACGACGCAAGTATTCTGTTTGCGTTACTGTTGGGCATAGTATATCTGGTTACTGTGCTGAATCAGAGGAAGGCAAATATAAAATTCCAGCTGGAAGTTCCTCCGGCCAGGAATGTGGTTCTTAAAACTATCCTGGTCTTTCTAATGATCGGCATTTTGACCTATATCCTGGTTTCCTACAAAGGAATTCCATATGCGGTCATCCTGCTGATCCTGATGGCGGCGCTGTTTTTCTTCCTGTCACAGAATACCCGTTTCGGACGGAATGTATACGCGATCGGAGGGAATAAGGATGCAGCCAAACTGTCCGGTGTCAATATAGAAAAGACAAATATGATGATTTTCATTGCCATGGGTTTTATTGCCTCGCTGGCCAGTATTACCTTCCTGGGCAGAGTGGGACAGGCCACTGCTGTCGCCGGCACGAACTTTGAATTCAGTGCCATTACCGGCTGTATCGTCGGCGGGACCAGTACACTGGGGGGCGTTGGAACCATACCCGGGGCGGTGATCGGAACGATCCTGATGGCGGGGATCGATAATGGCATGAGCCTTATGAACCTTCCCGCCACCTCGCAATATATTGTAAAAGCTCTGGTTTTACTCTTTGCTGTAGCCGTGGATGTGGCCAGCAAGCGGGAGAAATAGGGGGGCGTTTCTTCAGATAATTATGCCGTACCGGCAGATTATAAATTGCAACGCGACAAATAATCAACAGAGGAGGAAATGAAATGAGAAAGAATCTCAAGAAAAGTTTGGCCCTGCTGCTGGGACTGACACTGCTGACAGGTTTGAGCGCATGTGGAGATACTGCGGAAAAAGAGGCGTCGGCGGCTTCAACGCCGGCCGCTTCGCCCGTGCCTGCCACACCCGGATCAGCTGCAGCGGATGATTCACAGCAGACAGACAAATCCATCAGCGCAGAAGGCTCCACAGGACAGATTGACGGTAACGGTATTACCATAGGCTGGTCCGTACCGACTGCGCAGGAGGAGATCTGGGTCAAGGACACGGCAAATGTAGAGAAGTATGCCAGGGATGCCGGTTGTGAGATTATCACCCAGCAGGCAAACCTGGACGTAGATCGTCAGATCTCCCAGATCCAGAATCTGATCACCCAGGGTATCGATGTTCTGATCGTGGGCCCTGTGGACAACAGTTCCCTCGGCCCCGTGCTGACAGAGGTTCATGAGGCAGGGATACCGGTCGTGGCATTCGTCCGAAATGCTCTGAACTGCCCGCTGGATGCTATGATCACTTATGATTTCTTCGAAATGACAGAAGCGAACTCTGCCTACGCAGTGGAGAAAAAACCTACCGGAAATTATGTCATCGTGGGTGGGGATCTTGCCCAGGCTCCGGATACGAATGAACTGCAGGACGGAATGCTCAGCCATGTCACACCGCTGGTTGAAAAAGGAGACATTGAGATCGTCCTGGAACAAAATGTTGTTGGCTGGAAGGCGGAAACCGCAATGGCTATGGTGGAAAATGCCCTGGCCATGACGGACAATGATCTCAGTGCCGTCCTGTGTGCCAACGATGGTATGGCATACGGGGTTGTTCAGGCCCTGGAGGATGCAGGTTTGGATAAACAAGTCGTGGTAACCGGCCACGACGGGGAACTAAAAGCCCTTCAGCTGATCGCCCAGGGGAAAATGTCAGCAACCGCTTTTAAGAGCAGTGACATGTTTTGCTCCCAGGCGGTAGAGATCGCCATCAAGCTGGCCAAAGGGGAAACACTGGACCCGGACTATACATTTAATAATGGTTACATGGATGTCCCCTCCTTCAAGGCACCTTTTCTGACGGTCACCACGGAAAACATCGATGAACTTATTATTGACGGAGGTTTCTATACCAAGGATGAGATATACGCAGAGATAGCGGAATAAACGAAGCGTAACCACTGCTATTTATATGGAAAAGGCCACTGAACCAGGAATACATGATACGTTCCCGGTTCAGTGGCCTTTTCAGATGCGTTAAATTGATTATTCTATATCTGTTTTTTGAGCATCTTCCGGCCTTTCGGTTATTATTCCGCGGCAACGGTCCCCATGCGCACATTCAGATGCATAATTGAATGTTTGCTCACCAGAGTGAAAAACATCAGAACGACTCCGCATACACCGGGAATCTGAAGGGAAATCCTGTTCCGATGGAGTCCCGGACCTGGTCGGACATGCCGGAGGGCACGCAGGCATGGTCGGACATATAGAACTGGCCGGACGTGTAGGGCATGCCGGACACGAAGGTATGCCCGAACACGGAGGGACGATCGGGCAGGGAGGCTTAGGCGGGCAGGGAGGTACCGGCGGACAGGGAGGCTTAGGCGGGCACGGTGGTTCAGGCGGACACGGAGGCTTAGGCGGGCAGGGAGGCACCGGCGGCAGCGGAGGTACAGGCGGGCGCGGCGGCAGCGGAGGTACCGGAGGCTTAGGCGGTACCGGAGGCGCGGGATGAGGGGGATAGATGATATCCCGGATCCAGTCGAAGGCCGCATAGACACCCTTGGCATAGAGCGAATTTACAAACAGATCATATACCTCCGGCATCGCGGTTTTCAGGTACTCAAGCTTATCCAGTGTGTCGCTGTATCTGGCGGTAACTTTTTTGTATAGTCTGCAGTTGCTTTTATTCACCTTTTGTACGGTACCGGCCTGGAGTTTATTCCGGGAGGCGGGCTGGTCGGAATGGGGCCTGGTAAACCGGATATCCACCCGGTTTCCTCTTACCTTGTATTCTCGTCTCCGGTAGCCGGTTTCGATCAGGCCGCCGACAAACGAGGAACACATTTGGGCGTTGGGGAATTCGATCGAGGCGTCCATAGTCAGCGTTCTTAGTTTAGAAAACTGGCCCAGTTTAAAGGCTGTCAGCCACCAGTGCGTGGCCTCCCTTCTTAACAGCACGCGTCCCTTCCTGCGCAGGACGAAGGAGAGAGGCAGAAATTCACTGTCCTGGATGTTCTCATAGAAAGTACCCTGGAACCGTTCGGTGTCCAGATCCTGAAGAGAGGTATTGTATATTCCGATTTCTGCGCCTGTGGTGATGCCGTATTGGCCTTTCCACAGTTCGATCAGCCATCGTTTTCCGCCGTATGAAAAAGTGATCGGTTCCGCATCGAATATCATATTAAAAAAGGGTGCGCCTTCATCGTATAGCCGGCAGTACCCGACTTCTCTCTGCCAGCAGTCCATACGTGAGTAAAAGTAGTCATCCTGTAGGTGATAGGCAAACCCGGAATCTTTCAGATCGTTGTTTAACGCGTTTTGCTGCTGCGTTTTGTTGGGATTAGGGCGGAAATGTCTGGTCCGTATCAGCCATACGATCCCAAAGATAAGGATGAGCGCCAGCAAAATACACGAAATTACTATTATTACAGTTGTCATAGAGCTTCCTAACTTTCTTTTTATTATATTGTATTAGGTTCGTGACAGCCTGTGAATAAATGTTTAAAAATCGCTGGATTTCACGGCCTGACAGGCAGCTGGTCTGATCTGGCAGGCAGAGGGGCTAATCCCCACTATACGCACCGAAACAAATTGTGCTATAATGTCGATAACCGTCGAAGGGACAAAGCGGAATAAAAGTCCCCTATCTGAGGAAAATAAGAGATGTATATAAAATTCAAATACAAACTAATGCTGGTCCTCTGCGCAATCCTTGCGATCGCCGTGACGATCACCTCCGCCATCTGGTACACGAATTCCAGATCCATGGTGGTGGAGACCATGTTCCAGTCCATGAACGTACTGTTAGATGAGAGAGCAAGGGAGCTGGAAAGCCTCTTAAAAAATATCAGCAGCCAGACCAGAACCCTTACCTATAATAACAGTACGGTAGACCGCTATATCCATAACCGCTGGGAAAATGAATACCTGAACAATCAGGCCCGGAATAAGCTGGATGAAAACATCAACAGTATCTATGTGAACAATACGGTGATCCAGTCCATCGCCATCGGTAATTTCAAGGGAGATCTGGTCTATCGTGGCAACAAGTTCGACTATGCATTTGTAAAAGAAAACAGGCTGGATGAAATGCTGCCCCCGGACTCATCGGATGTGCTGGTATTTGCCCATGGAGATTCCAGCTATTCCCCGGAAGATATCATGCTGTACCGGAACATCCTTTACTATGGTAAACGGATTGGTTTCTGCCTGGTGAACCTGAACCGCACGGATATCAATGATATTTTCGATGATGTATTTCCCGGCAGCACAGCGATCCGGGTGCGTACCAAGGGGGATTCCTATCTCTACACTTCCTCCGGTTACGCGGCTGTGGAGAAAAGCCCGGAGATGTCCGCGCAGTTTGATGATATCGAAAAGGACAGGGAGGACAGCCACCGGATCATAAGAGACGGGGATAACAGTGAGTGGCTGGCGATGAGCCAGCAGCTGTTCGCGGACGAGATCGCGATCACGATTGCCATCCCTATGGATAACCTGTTGTCCGATATCCGGAGCAAATTCCAGAATATTTTTGTTATCACACTGCTGATGATGGGAATCATGCTCTGTGTCATCAGTATCCTTTCCAGGTGGATCAGCCGTAATGTGGATTCCCTGACCACAGCCCTGCAGAACTTCAGCGGGGGGACTCTGGATACGAAGGTAGAGCTGAACAGCCGGGACGAGTTCGGAAAGGTGGCGGAGGCGTTCAATCTGATGACCGGGGATATCCGTCAGCTGATGGAAGATATCAAAACCAAAGAAAAAGAAAAGACAGCGCTGGAGATCCGTTCCCTCCAGGGACAGATTAATATGCATTTCCTGTTTAACACCCTGAATACCATCAAGAACCTGTGCTACGTGCAGCGGGTTACCAATGTCGAGCGTCTGGTGAACGCACTGATGGACCTGCTCCACGTGAGCATGGAGAACGGAAACGACTATGTAACCCTACAGACCGAGCTGGATTATATCAACGATTATCTGGAAATATATAAATACAAATCCGTTCTGCCGGTTTCCTGTTATATGGACATTGAGCCGGGACTTGAGAATGCCAGGATTCTGAAATTTATGATCCAGCCCATTGTGGAAAATGCCATCATTCACGGGATTGAAGAAAATGATGACAGTGAAGAAGGGTTGATCTACATCAAAGCGGCCCGCATCGATGAGATCATTGAAATAGATGTGATAGATAACGGGCAGGGATTTGATACCAGCAGGATTTCCACGTTCAACGGAATCGGCCTGTCCAACACGGATCAGCGCATTAAGATCCATTTCGGGGATGAGTACGGCATTGAGGTGGAGAGTACCGTCGGTGTATCTACTGTGGTCAAGGTAAGGATCCCCTATAAGGAGTGGGAAGAGTGATAAATATAGTAATCGTGGACGATGATGTTCTGGCGCTGACGAAATTAAAAAGCCTGATTAATCTGAAAAATACAAAGGTGTCCGGCGAATATACCCAGCCGGAGGACGCCCTTTCTCATATCCGGAAGCATAGGACGGATATCCTGCTGACGGATATGCGGATGCCGAAGATTGACGGGATCGAGCTGATCCGCCGGGCCAGGGAGCTGAATCCGGCGATCCAGGTGATCGCCATCAGCAGTTATAAGGACTTTGATTATGTCAAAGAGAGCTTCAAAGAGGGCAGCCTGGACTATATCCTGAAACATATGCTTACCGAGGAAACTCTGACCCAGGCCCTGCTGCAGGCCTGCGGGAAGATCCGTCAGAAACGCTCAGAGGAAAACAGGCAGGATTCCAGGGAAATCCTCCAGGAAAGCAGGGAGGCGTTAAGAAGTAAGATCTTTACTAAGCTTCTGCGGGGGGAGACGGGGGCAAAGGAAGCTGCGGACAAATTCCGGAGACATGGGATACCCTTTGACTTGAGCAGCGCTTCCGTTCTGGTCTGTGAGATCGATGATTACCAGACTGTGACGGAACGTTTTGGAGAAGAGGACAAACGGATCTTCCTGAACGCCCTGTGGGATATCATGGAAAAGGTGGTCCAAAAAGCGCCGGAAAAGGAGATCCTGTCCATACAGGAGGGACGCTATGCCATCATCCTGTCTTTTACGGATGTGAAGAGCCAGCTCTATATCCTGTCCAGAACCCAGGAATACGCGAAACGGCTCAATGAGAATATTCAGAAACTGATGAATATCCAGGTGTCCGTCGGGATGGGCAGTGCGTGCAGCTCCATGGAGGATCTGGTCAGATCCTACCACAAGTGCCTGAAAATGCTGGAAAACAAATTTTTTGAGGGCAAGGGCCAGGTCTACAGCGGCTATGACCAGGGAACCGGCGGGGCCAGAAAATTATCAGGGACCACAGACAGCTCCGCTGGATTCGACCGGGACCAGATCCTGAAAAAGCTGGCGGAGGCGGATGAAAGCTACAGGGAAGATCTGAACAGCCTGTTTGAGCATTATAAAGAAATAAAACTGCCGATACGGATCGTTGAACTGTCCATCGTGGAGCTGCTGAATCTGGGCTATTCCGTTATTAAGGAAAAACAACTGGGAGAACCGGCGCCGGATCAGAGCTTTCCGGTGCTGTACCAGAAGATCAAAAAGACGGAGACGGTGGATGAGATCAAGGAAGTCCTGATGGATTTTTATGGGGATATTGTCCTGCGGGCTGCGAGACAGAGCCAGGCCCTTGATGAGAATTATTCGAAATACACGGCAAAGGCCGTCCGGTATATCCATCAGCACTATATGGAACCTATTTCCCAGCAGGATGTGGCCGAGGAGCTGGGAATCCACTACGCCTATCTAAGTAAGATCTTCCGGGAAGATACCGGTTGTAATTTTACAGAATACCTGAACCGGATACGGATTGAAAAGGCAAAACAGCTCATCGCGGCCCAGGAATATAAAATAAAAGAGATCTATTCCAGGGTGGGATACAACCAATACAACTACTTTTTTAAGGTATTTAAACAGCAGACCGGGTGCACACCGTCCGACTACGAAGAACAGATATTAAAAAAGTAGTGTATTTATTAAAAAAATGGAGTCTGCAAAGAGGCTCCGTTTTTTTATAATAAGATCAACAAGTACACAAGAAGGGAAGGAATAGAAGTATGAAAAACAGTTGGAATCGTCCGTCGGACAATCAGGGATGCAAAAAAAGCACAGGAAAATGGAAAAGGCTGACCGCCCTGGGAATGGGGGTTATGCTGTTAGCCGGAGCGCTGGCAGGCTGCGGCAGCCCGAAAGAAGAAAAACAGCCGGAAGCGGCAGGTGATACCGCGGTCCAGGAAACCGCAAAAGCGGGAGGAGAGAAAATACAGCTTAGGTATGCCACCGGTGACTCCGGACCGGCCGTTACCGTGCAGGAACAGATCGTAAAAGCATTTAACGAATCCCAGGACCAGATCGAGGTGAAGTTAGAGACCTACGGAACGGCATTTGATCAGAAACTGGCGGCGGCCATCGGTTCTGACAACGCGCCGGACATCGTGAAAATGTGGAATTTCCCGGCGTACTACGAAAGCCTGGTACCACTGCAGGATAAGATCGACAGCCTGGAGGACAAGGACGACTTCTACGCGACCTTATTCAACTACGCGGACATGAACGGAAATATCTACGGTATGCCGATCGGATTCTCCACCAGAGCCATCTATTATAACAAAGACTTAACGGATGCGGCAGGAGTTACCATCAGCGAAGACTGGACGATGGAGGATCTCAAAGCGGCGGCAGCGGCCACCACAAAAGACGGGGCCACCGGTTTATACTTCTACTACAACCCAGACCCCTATGCGTTAGAATCCATGCTCTGGTCCAACGGCGGGGAGTGGCTTGATGATTCCGGTAAGCCTGTGATCAACAGCGAGGCCAACAAGGAGACACTGCAGTTTTTACACGATATGATCTACAAAGATAAAATAGCCTATACCGGAAACAGAAATGATGATTTCGGCCAGGCGATGGGTTCCGGGAATTACGCATTCGGCGAGATGGGTAAATGGTTCGTCTCCGCCATAAATGACGCCGGAATCAACTTAGGGATCACCACGATGCCCAAATTCGAGGGCGGAGAGAGCATGAGCGTGGTTCACGCCTCCTTCCTGTCCGTGACTAACGGCTCCAAGAATCAGGATGCAGCCTGGGAATTTATCAAATATTACACCAACTATGAATCAGTAAAAACTCTGTGCGAAATCGAAATGCCGGTCCGCGAATCTGTCGCCAAAGACACCGGTTTACTGGATGACCCTCAGATGGCGCCGTTCTATACGATGCTGGAGCGCTCTGAAGCCAAGAGACCTTCTCTTGTAAAATCCGCTCAATGGCCGGAAGTGAACTCCGAGATTGATGCCGGACTGGAAGCGATCTTCGCTCAGGAAGATGCGGATGTAGCCGCAGTTCTGGATGAAGTACAGACCAAGGTGGAAGCCATTATCCAATAACGAAACTTGACAGAGGGTTGTCGTATCTAAGACAGATACGGCAGCCCTTTTATAAAGGGGAAATATATATTATGAAGTTAAAAGGAAAGAAAAAAATCATACCATATCTGTTCATCTCTCCGTGGATCGTGGGATTCCTGGTATTTACCCTGTTCCCGCTGGCCTTTTCCCTGTTCATGAGCCTGTTTGACTGGAAAATCACAGGGACCCGGGAGTTCATCGGAATCGCCAACTACCTGAAAATGTTCCAGGATTCGAATTTCTATCATTCCCTGGGCGTCACGTTCAAATATGCGGCCATGCTGGTACCCATCAATGTGGGTATTGCGCTCTTGCTGGCCGCCCTGGTCAATGTGATCAAAAAGGGGGCCGGGTTCTTCAAAACGGTATTCTACATCCCGACGATCATCTCCGGTGTGGCGCTGGCGCTGATCTGGTCCTGGATTCTGAAGGACAATGGGATTATGAACCAGCTGTTAAATGCGGTCGGGCTTCCTTCCGTGCCCTGGCTTCGAAGCCCGGATGCCGCTATGTGGGCGGTGGTCCTGACTACCATCTGGGCCCAGGGCTCCATGATGTTAGTATTCCTGACCGGGTTAAAAGAGATTCCTGTTTCGGTGACGGAGGCGGCTATGATCGACGGGGCCAGCGGATGGAAGAAATTTACCAGGATTACGCTGCCGTTAATCAGTCCCACCATCGTCTATAACCTGATTATGGCGATCATCGCTTCGTTCCAGCAGCTGACCGTGGTGATGAACCTGACTGCCGGAGGCCCCAGCAAGTCCACATACATATATTCCCTCTATGTATACGAGAACGCTTTTAAAAAATTCCAGTTGGGATACGCTGCGTCCAATGCCTGGGTAATGTTCCTGGTTGTGCTGGCTTTGACCGTCGCCGTGCTGTTCATTTCTAAAAAATGGACGTATTACGAAGTGTAGGGGGAGTGGAAATGGAGACGAAAATAAAAAAAACAGGTGTCTATGTAATATTGATTCTGCTGGCAGTCGTATTTTTATTCCCGTTAATCTGGGCATTGCTGACGGCTGTTCGGAATCCGGCGGAACTGGGCCAGTATCCGATCCGCTTTATCCCGTCGGAATTCCATCTGGAAAATTTTAAAGAAGCCTGGAATGCCCAGCCGTTTACCAGGTATCTCATAAACTCGCTGGTCGTAACCGTGCTGGCGGTGATCGGGATGACCCTTTCCAGCGCGCTGGTGGCCTATGGTTTTGCGAGATTTGATTTTAAAGGCAAAGGTTTCTTTTTCATACTGATGCTGTCAACCATGATGATCCCGTGGGATGTTCTGGTGATTCCGCTCTACATGGAATACAATGCGTTCCACTGGCTGGATACGCTAAAGCCTCTGATCGTGCCGGCCTGGTTCGGGGGAGCGTTCTATATATTCCTGATGAGGCAGTTCCTGCGGGGGATTCCCAGGGACTTCGAAGAATCCGCCATTATAGACGGAGCGAATTACCGCCAGATCTTTACCCGGATCTTTCTGCCGCTGATGAAGCCCCAGCTGGCCCTGTCCGCCATCATGTATATGATCGTGGTCTGGAACGATTATCTGGGGCCCCTGGTGTACATCTCGGATTCCGACAAATTTACGCTGCCCATCGGATTATCCCTCTTTAAGGGCGCTTATACCACAGATTATACGTCTATCATGGCGATCACCGTGCTGATGACGCTGCCCACCATGATCGCGTTCTTCCTGGGACAGAAGCAGATTCTGAATAGTAATGTATCGGCCGGTATCAAAGGATAGGAGGGAGGAGAAGTATGCAGACGATTGATTTAAACGGCGCATGGAGCGTAGAGTATGACAACAGGATTCAGGAAATTCAGATCCCCTGCGCGGTGGAAACGATTATGGAAAACAGGGATTTTTACGGTCCCTTCCTGTTCCGGAAATGTTTTTTGCTGGGAGAGATAAGCCCGGTCAACACGTACCGCCTGGTCTTTGAGGGAGTCAGCTATTCCTGTGAGGTGACCCTGAACGGGCGGAAGATAGGGGAACATGAGGGGATCTGGGATTCCTTTGCAATAGAAGCGGCTCAGACCGTCCAGACAGGGGAAAATGTACTGGAAGTCCGGGTTATGAAGCCGGATTTTGACAAAAACAGCCCGTATTTTTTCCGGTCGGTTCTGTTTGGATTCATCCCGGATATTATGCTGCCCTTCGGCGGAATCTGGAAAGGGGTATCCCTGGAAGTGCGGGAATACGGCGCATTTGACAGGCTGGTTCCGGTATTCAGTATGGAGAACCGCGCGATTGAGCTGGAAGCGGCTTTCAGCATGGAGAACCGTGGGATTGAGCCGGAAGCGGCATTTGACATGGAGAATTGTGCGATGGCAAAGCACTGCGGGATGGATGCTGATGACAGGAGGCAGGAATCCGCCGACTGGTCCGTGGAAACCGTGGTAGAAAACCCGGATCGCAGTAAGAGTGTAGTCCGAATGCCCTGCCAAAATAAAATGCGGGTTCCCGTCACAGATGTAAGACCCTGGTCGCCGGATCAGCCAAATGTGTACCGGTGCACGGTGACCCTATATTACAAGACAGTGGCGTGCGACACACGCGTGTTTACGGGAGGGTTCCGGGACATCCGTATCGAGGACGGAGAAATTCTGCTCAATGGAAATCCGTTCTATATGCGGGGAGCCCTGCACTGGGGATGTTATCCGGACCGGATGCTGCCGGCCCCCACATACGATGAAGTGAAGGAAGAACTGTTAAGTCTGAAAGAACTGGGATTTAATACCGTGAAACACTGCCTGTATTTTCCTCCGGCCTGTTACTATGAGCTTTGCGATGAGCTGGGAATCGTGACGTGGCAGGAACTGCCGCTGTGGCTGCCTTTTGCCAATGAATGTCTCAGCAGCCGGATTTACCGCCAATATCCGAAGATGCTGGATGATTTTATGCGGTATCCCACCGTCTGCGTCGTAAGTCTTGGCTGTGAACTGGATGCGACAGTGCCGGAAACCGTCTTGAACGACCTCTACCGGATGGTAAAAGAACGGGAACCACAGATGATCCTGTGTGACAACAGCGGTTCCGGTGAGTGCTTTGACGGAGTCTGCGGTGCGGATTCGGATATCTATGATTATCATTTTTATCCGGAGCTGCCCAGGTTTGATGCGCTGCTGCATGAATTCACAGCCGGTTATCGGAAGAAGAAGCCCTGGCTTTTCGGGGAATACAACGATGCCGACACCTTCCGGCCGGTGGCAGGAACGAAGTATGAAGCTGTCTGGTGGACGAATCCCAGCGAGCGGAAGAATCTGCTGCGGAAAGTCCATAAGGGCTTCGGTTCCGATCAGCCCGTATACCGCCAGAGGGAAATCCTGGAATCCTATGGTGTGTCAGATGAAATCGGCGGGCTTGAGGAATTGAGCAGAAGGCAGATGATGGACACCAGGAAATATCTGCTGGAGATGACCAGGAGTTTCCCGGAAATCAAAGGATATAACATTACTACGATCCGGGATGTCCCACTTACCACCTCCGGTATCTTTGACGGGGAAGGGAACAGTAAATGCGATGCCCGGATTATGAAGAGGATCAACGGTGACGTGGTAATCGCGCTGCAAAAAGACCTGGGCAGAATCTGGGAACACGGGGGAGACCGGTTTCGGAATGCAGATCCATTTAATTATTATGCAGGAAGCAGTATCAAGGGGCGGCTGGTAATCTCCAACCGCAGCAACAGGGAGCTGGAAGGCTTTGTCCGGTTACGCTTAAGAAGCGGGGACAGGCTGATCCTTGAACAGGCAGAAAGCTGCCGGATCAGGCGGAATGAGACAGCACAGCTGTTGCAGCTGGCGGTTCGGCTTCCGGAACTGGTTTGCCCGATGCTGTACACGCTGGAGGCAGAAGTATCCGGAGATGATTTTAGCTATTCGAACAGCTGGGAAGTGTGGAGTTACCCCAGAGTACAAAATATTCAACCCCTGTATCTGCTGGATGATTCCGGCAGCTTCAGCGGTATAGAAAACTTTTTTACAGTAGAGAGAATCAAGGATATGCGCGATATCCGGAAACTCCGTGCGGGGGACATCCTGCTGACTACCCGTCAGGATGAGGAAGTGTCAGACTGTCTCCCGAAAGGGGTTCCGATGATTGTCTGTGTGAAAGGAGAAGGCGGGATACCGGTCCGGTATGTTCCCTTTTACCGGGAAGGAGTAAAACGTATTTTCCCCCATCCGGTCACAGACCGGCTGAAGCATAAGGGGTACGCTGCCCTCCAATTCTTTGGAATCTCCACAGACCGCGCTTTTGACAAGAAGGAAATGGAAAGCTACGCGGGTACTTACAAAAGTCTGATCCGAAGATATGACGCCAGAACCTATGAGGTCCATGATTATCTGGTGGAGTATCAGAAAAACAACCGCCGTATCCTGGCTACTACGCTTCAGCTTGACGGCGGACAGGGAAGCCAGCCGGCAGATTTCGCTTCGAATCCGCTGGCGGTATGGCTGCTGAATGGTATGCTGGAATATCTGCGGGAAAGGGTAACGGTATGACGCTATTAACGAGAAAGGGAAAATGGAACGCCGAAAAGAATAAATATTACGAAGGAGCATGGGCCCAGGGCAACGGCTATATTCAGATGCGGGCCTCCTTTGAGGAGGATCTGTCGGGCGCTTCGCAAGAGGAACATTACTGGCGCCTGCCTGCGAATGTGACGCTGGAAGAAGCCAGGAATCCGGTCAGCAAATGGGGTGTTTATGTCCCGGGTATCTATGGGAACCATCCGATTTTAGGGGAGGAAATTGTTAATCTGCCGTATCCGGTCGGTATCCAGCTTTATCAGGACGAGGAACGATTCGATATGGGCCTCTCATCCTATTCGGATTTTACGCAATCCCTGAATTTGAAAAACGGGTTATTGACAAGACATTTTGTTTGGAATACTGCAGCCGGATCTCTGGAAGCGGAGTACACAAGATATGCGAGTCTTCAGAACCCGCATTATATCATTCAGAGAATCGGGCTGACAGCCCGTCAGGATATGGAGATCAGGGTGGAAAGCTTCGTAGACGCGTCGGTCACCACGAATGGGTACAGTCATTTCACGGACACGAAACTCTTTCACCAGGAGGGGCTTTGGGCGGAAGTTACGCTGGACAGCGGACAGATGGTCTGTATGAAATGCTTCTGCAAATTTGAGGACGGAGATTATTATAAGGAAGAGAGCTCCCGCACGGAACAGAGGCTGCGGGAGATATGGAAACTTCGTTTGAAAAAAGGGGAACCGTTTGTCTTTTACAAATACAGTGTGATCGTGACCAGCCTGGATTGGAGCGATGATACTGATCCGATGGGGGTATCAGGGCCCTTCGGGGATCTGCTCCGTCTGCGGGAACGCATGGTGGCGCTTGAACTGGACGCGGAACGGCTGACACTGGAAGCCCATGAGAAGATCTGGGCAGAACGGTGGAGCGAATCGGACGTACAGATCGTTGGGGATCAGCGGCTGCAGGAAAGCCTGAGATTCAGTATCTATCATCTGCTCCGCGCTTTTCCCTGGTCCTCCCGGGCCGCGGTCGATGCGAAAGGCTTCGCAGGAGAGGCATATTTCGGCCACTATTTCTGGGATACGGAAGTTTACCTTTTGCCGTTCTATCTTTACACTGCGCCTGAAAAAGCCAGGGCTTTGGTAGAATTCCGGTACCGGATGCTGGATGGTGCCAGAGAGAATGCCGCCCGGTATGGATATGCCGGGGCCAGATATCCATGGGAATGCTGCCAGTCAGGCCTGGAACAATGCTCGAACTGGCAGTATGGGGATTTGGAAGTACATGTAACCGCAGATGTGATTTATGGCCTGTGGCATTACTGCCAGGCCACGGGAGATACCGGGTTCCTGCTGAATGAGGGACTGGAAATGATGGTGGAAACCGCAAGATACTGGTGCGCCAGGGCAGACTGGACGAAAGATACCTGCCATCTGCTGGGAGTGATGGGCCCCGATGAATATCTGGCCTTTACCAATGACAATGCCTATACCAACTATATGGTGAAATTTTCGCTGGATCAGACTTTGAAAACCCTCGAAATGGCCGGGGAAGAGCGGAGGAAGGAACTGGGCGTGACGGTACCGGAGATGGAAGAATTTCAGAAAGTACGTGATGGTCTGGTATTTTTATATGACGAGGATGCTCATTTTATCTGGCAGTGCCAGAATTTTGACCAGTTCGCGGACGTGGACTTTGACAAAGTCTGGAAGGACCGCAGCAAGCCGTTCGGACATTTTATATCCCAGGAGAAAAATTACCGGAGCAAAGCTTTAAAACAGGCGGATACCGTGAGCTTGTTCAGCCTGTTTCCGGATGCGTTCGATGAGGAGACCAAAAAGAACTGCCTGGAATACTATGAGAAGCTTACGACACATGATTCCTCCCTTTCCTATGTGATCCACGCGCTGGTTCACGCAGGCGTGAAGGATGCGCGGCGCAGCTATGAATTTTTGCAGAAAAGCATGGAGATCGATCTGGCGCAGCGCGGGGCGGCAGAAGGCATCCATATAGCAAACGCGGGAGGACTCTGGCAGGCAGTGGTCTGCGGACTGGCCGGGTTTTCCGGACAGGGGGAGGATGGACAGCCTGTGTTCCGTCCGGCTCTCCCGGAACATATACACGCCATCCGGTTTGCCCTCTGCCTGAAAGGCCGGCGGTATCAGGTGGAGGTAACGGCTGACCAGGTTACGGTGACAAAGGAGGAAGGATAAATGTTTGATCCGATGAACCATATATTTGAACTATCCGGTGCCAGATCCCGTTCGATCACAGCGGAGAATCCAACGGGAGGGAAAGGCATGGGCGCCATGGCGAAGATCGCCGAAGGGGATACGGACCATCCGGCCAGAGAACTGGGCACGGGCTGGAAGGTCAGGCCTTATGTGGAAATTGAAGCGGGAGAAGTATATGAGATCGCGTCTATTCCTGAGAGCGGTAAAATCACCCATATATGGATGACCGCATATGAGCAGAGCGTCAGGTCTTTGATCCTTCGGATGTACTGGGATGGTGAAAAGACCCCCTCGGTGGAAGTGCCGCTGGGTGATTTCTTCTGCAATGGCTGGTGTGAGCGGGCGAATATTTCTTCGGCTCCGATCAGCGTGAATCCGGCGGGCGGTTATAACTGCTATTTCCCTATGCCGTTTCGGCAGGGGGCCAGAATTACGGTGGAAAACATAGGGGCGGAGAAGAGAATCTTCTTCTACCAGATCGATTATCTGCTGGAGGCGGTGAGTGGCCGGGCGGCATACTTTCACGCGTCATACCGGCGGGAGAATCCGGTAAAGTATCAGGTACCCTATACGATCATCGACGGAATCCGCGGAAAAGGACAGTATGTGGGAACCTACGCGGCCTGGCAGGTGAACAGTAACCGGTGGTGGGGGGAAGGGGAAGTGAAATTTTACCTGGACCACGATACCGAATTCCCCACGATCTGCGGGACCGGCACGGAGGATTATTTCGGGGGGGCCTGGAATTTTGAGCAGCCGGCAGGAGAGTACGGCAGCTTCAGCAGCCTGTACCAGGGGCTTCCCCAGGTGATAAAGCCTGACGGGCTGTACCGGGCGAATACCCGGTTCGGCATGTACCGTTTCCATATTCCGGATCCCATCTATTTTGAGGAAGAGCTTCGTGTGACCATGCAGGCACTGGGATGGAGGAGTGACAACCGGTTCCTGCCGCTGCAGGATGATATTGCCACTGTAGCTTACTGGTACCAGACGGAACCACATCAGACTTTTCAGCCGCTTCCAGACCGGAACGGGTTGGAAGTAAATTAGGAGGAACGCATGGAAATAAGAGCTTGTATCTTTGATCTGGATGGTGTGCTGTGCGACACGGCCAGATATCACTACCTGGCCTGGAAGAGACTGGCAGGTGAACTGGGATTCCCCTTTACAGAAGAACAAAATGAAAGGCTCAAGGGGGTCAGCCGTATGGATTCCCTGGACATCCTTCTGCAGATCGGCCATGTGGAGTGCACCGGGAAAGGAAAGGAAGAACTGGCGGAGAAGAAAAACCGCTGGTATGTGGAATATATCAGCCGCATGGATCAAAAAGAGCTGCTTCCCGGAGCTTTGGAATTCTTAAGGGAATGCAGAAAATGCGGACTGAAAACAGCCCTGGGTTCTGTCAGTAAAAACGCAGGGATCATCATAAACCGGCTGAACCTCAGTGAATACCTGGATGCTGTCGTAGACGGAAGCCAGGTTTCCCGGGCAAAACCGGACCCGGAAGTATTTCTGACGGGGGCAATGCGTCTGCAGACGGATCCGGCCGCCTGTGTGGTGTTCGAGGACGCGGCCGCCGGGGTGGAGGCCGCAGGAAGAGCCGGGATGAAGTGTGTGGGGATCGGAGATCCCCAAATCCTGCGCCAGGCGGACCATGTGATTCCGGGCTTTGAGGATGTGCATGTGGAGATGCTGAGACGATGGTTTTAGAGGAAAAGGTCTCCGGGGAGCAGGTATTCGGGAACCCGCTGTTTTACTATAATATAGCCACTTTTCTCTATTTTTGTGTGGCGGGGGTCATCTCCACCTTTTATTATCCGTTTCTGACCCAGCAGGTCGGGCTGAACCTGGTACAGGTCAGCCGGGTGACTTCGTTTGGAGCCGGGTTTTCCCTGATCGTTCAGCCGCTGCTGAGTCATCTGTTCTCCAGATCCAAGAACAAAAAAAGGTTTATCATTTCCTATCTGGGGAGCCTGCTTGTATTGTGTGTGTTGTTTTTGCTAGTGAGACAGGAGTGGATCTACTGGTTTGCGGTGGCCTACGGCTGCGTCGGAGTACCGCTGATCGGGACATATGAAATATATATTGAGAAAATAGCAGACCACCGGGGATTTTCCTATGCGAAGATCCGAAAATGGGGCTCTGTGGGAATGGGGTGCCTGACGCTTACAGGCGGGACGATTCTCAGTTTGTTTTCCTTTCAGGGGCTGCACCTGCTGGGGATATTTCTGCTGTGTGTCTGTATCCTGATTATCTGGAGGAAATTCGCAGATGTGCGGACAGCGGACAGAAATAAGAAGATCCGGTTTTCCGAGAATTTTAAAAATAAGAACGTCTGCGTACTCTACCTGATGAGCTTCTTAGGGATCGGCAGTTATGTGGGGTGTGATTTCGCATTTTCCTCGTATCTGACCCAGATCGTGGGAGATGTGAACCTGTCCAATCAGTTATTCAGTTTCAGTACCGGGATGAAGATTTTCTCTGAATTCCTTTGTTTTCTTGTCATTGGGAAGTTCTTTCAGAATTATAATGTGAAGAAGACATTTCTGATGGTATTTGTGTTTTCCGGGCTCCGCTTTCTGTGCATCTCCACCGGTATCGTGCCGATTGTGATTCTGGGGGATCTGCTGCACGCTATTGTATTTCCGCTGTTCCTTACTGTGATCTTTCAGTATCTGCACCTGATGACACAGAGCAGGCTGGTATCCGGCTGCTATGGGATCGTGTCTATGCTGATGTTCGGGTTTTCGAATTTTATATTCCCACCGATATTTTCGGGTATCCAGGCGGCATTTGGATATGAGATGATCTATCGGGTGAATGTGGGGATAGCGCTTGTTACCGTATTAATTGGCGGGAAATTTCTTCCGTCAACTACTGGAAAATCTGAATCAGATTCAAAATGACGTTTACAAGGAACAAATCTTTTGCTTATAACCATATAGAGGGCAGCCGCCCACAGGGGTGGCTAGCCTTCCCGGTGGAAAAATACCTACCTGTACTGGCTAAGTGACAAGGCAGGTATTTTAATTTGTGCCTTGATGGGAATCCCTTCAGGATGCCAGTATCAGATTTACATTGGCCTCCAGCACCTCCCGGTCGATCCCGCCGCCCAAGGAATCGGTAATCAGATAATCGATCGTACCACAGAAATCAGCAAATTTACCAATATAAGATTCGTTGAATTTTGTATGGTCTGCCAGTACAAATTTTTGCTTGGAGGCATTCAACATATGTTCTTTAATGGCACAATCATCCAGATTGGGGTCGGAATAGCCATACTCCGGGTCAATACCGGAAGTGCCGATAAAACATTTGTCTACCTTGATGCCATCTACCATTTTTACAGCGATGGTTCCATAAGCGCATTGCAAACGGCTTTTTACCTGGCCGCCGGTATGGATCAGCTGAATATCCTGCCGGTCAATCAGCAGAAAGATCGCTTTGAACGAATTTGTGATCACTGATAAGCCCTTCTTATTTCCGGATGCGATCAGCCGGATCAGCTCCAAACAGGTTGTTGACGAATCTATAATAACCGCATCGTTGTCATCTATAAATTCATATGCCTTTTGGGCAATTAATTTTTTCTCTTCCGGACATAACACAGACAATTCCTGATCTGACATATCTTTCCCAGCAGGTTTATATAAAATGGCTCCGCCGTGAATACGGCGGATTTTTTTGTTTTCCTGCAATTCGTCCAGATCCCGCCGGATAGTTGCTTCAGTAGCTTTCAGTAAATGACTCAATTCACTGACCTTTGCCACTTTATTTTTGGAAATAATCTCTATAATACGGTCTTTGCGTTCTTGTGCCAGCATGGATACCACTCACCTTCCTTATAAATAATTTTATCAGGATTTTGTACTTTTGTTTATTATACCAGAAAAATCCAAAAAGAAAATGATAAAGTTTGAAAATTATCGATTTATTTTTTAAATTTACAATAAATGATAAAATTCGATAAAATATATTGACAAAATATAATAAAGTGATAAAATACAAATAAATAAGATAAAAAACAAACATAAATGCTAAGAAAAGAGGTATAGAAACCATGGCGCTTGAGAAGGTACATAAGATTCTGGAAATGGCAGAGCAGGCACATACGTCTGTAATGGCCTATATCTGCATCGACTATAATATGGTGTATTCAGCCATAACGATTGCGGAAGAACTACAGAAGCCGGTTATCATCATGCTACTGCCGGAACACTGTATTACTTATAATGTGGCAGGGGTAGCGGGATTTGCCGCGATGGTCAGAGAACTGGCCCTCGGCGTCAAGGTACCGGTCGGCTTACATCTTGATCATAGCAGTGATTACGCTTATATCATCCGTGCGGTGCAGCAGGGATTCCCTTCCGTCATGATCGACGGATCGATGTTCCCCTATGAGGAAAATATCAGGCTGACAAAAAAGGTGTGTGAGGCGGCTCATGTTCTGGGCGCGGATGTGGAAGCAGAATTAGGACATGTGGGGCTTGCAATGGACGATGCGGCCTGTCAGGAGGAGTTTTATACGAATCCCGAGACAGCAGCGTCCTTTTGTACGGAGACAGGAGTAGACTCCCTGACCGTTGCGATCGGAAATGCCCACGGCACCTATAAGAAATCTCCTCGGCTGGATATAGAACGGTTGGTGGAAATTGACAGGGCGACAGACGTTCCACTGGTACTGCACGGAGGAAGTGGGATTCCAGACGACCAGCTCAAGCAGGCCTTTGCGAAAGGAATAAACAAATTCAACGTGGGTACCGAATATTTGGCCTGTTACTATAAGAGTATGGAGGAATATGTAAAAATGCATGAAGGGGAAGAAGATCCCCTTTGTATGCTCGGATTTTCCGGCTATGCGCAAGAACGGCTGATGGAATATCTCCGGAAGAAAATGAGTCTGTCCGGGTTATAGGTAGAATACTGCAGTATATAATATCGGCCGCTAGGTTTTACGAAAGAAATGTCCTGGCTGATATTTATAGAAGGAAATGAAAAAAAGGCAAAGAAAACCAAGAGGCAAAGAAAACCCAAAACAATGAAGGAGGATGACACATGAAAATGAAAAGATTGCCGGCATTCCTGACCGCCGTTGTTCTGACTGCCGTTTGTCTGTTTGGATGCGGCGAAAATACGCAGACACAGAGTGCGGAAGAGGAACCGAGTACCCAGGAAACGCAAAAGGAACAGCAAGGAAAAACGACGGAAAATGCAGACACAGACACGCAGGAAAGTACAGAGGTCACGCAGGGAAAAGAAGTGGATGACAAATTGTTGATTGGAGTCTCCATCAGAAGCCTGGACAATCCCTACTTTGTATCCGTTGTGGACGGGATCAATATGTTTGCCGACCAACTAAAAGAAAAAATAGGCGAAGATAATGTGGAAGTACAGGTATCGCTCTGTGAATACAGCGATGACCAGCAGGTGAATGACATCAAGGCTATGATAGCCAAAGGCGGCAAAAACACCATCATTTACTGTGACCCCAATGATGCGCCTGTCGCTGCTTCCATAGCGGAGATCTGTGAGGAGGCGGGCGTTTACTGGGGAACTACCTGGTCCTACGCGGAGGGGGTACTGCCGATGGATTATGAATATTATGTCTATTATCAGACACCCGGGATCGTGGACAG
The DNA here is from genome assembly GCF_032380655.1 of Diplocloster hominis. NCBI lineage: Bacteria > Bacillati > Bacillota > Clostridia > Lachnospirales > Lachnospiraceae > Diplocloster > Diplocloster hominis. The sequence continues at coordinate 106,387 of NZ_JAWDIY010000013.1, forward strand.
CTTAAAACAACTTTGTCTGGATATGTTTGCAGACTTCAAAACACCGAACCAGGGAAAAATACTGGCGGTTCAGGGAAATCTGTCCAGCACGGCTGCGATTGACCGTTTTGCAGGTCTTCAGGCGGCGCTTGAACAAACGCCGGGAGTCGAACTTTTGGATGCCCAGGCCTGCGATTTTGAGGTGAGCAAGACGCAGGCCTGCGTGACCACCTGGTGCAGTAAGTATGATATGAATACGATAGACGCCATCTGGGTGGACAACGATGAAAACGCGCTGGCGGCACTCGAAGTGTTGACAGCAAAGGGATTCAACGGCAAAGTGATGCTTACGGGATTTGATGGAATTGAAAATGCGGTAAACGCAATCCGGAACAAAGAAATGTACGGAACGATAGGTTCGAATCCATGGCTTCAAGGAGGTCTGGGATGTTCATATCTGTATGCGGTGTACAGCGGACAAGTAGATTTAAAATCATCACCCCAGAGTCAGCGGATGTTCTATACCCCAACGATTCTGATTGAACCCGATAATGTGGAAGAGTACAAAGCGGACTACATAGACAGTGTTCCCGAAATGGATATGATGGATTATACAAAATTATTTTATAAGGCTTTTGAACCGTAATATGACCTGGTAAACTGCAGGGAGTCAATCAAAGATCCATATGGGGCTGTGGCAAATTAGGACAGGATTGCAGCAGCCCCCATTCTAAAATAAGGTGAATTTATGGCAAAACATACATCTATGAAATTGACGGTTGCGCAGGAATTCGAACTGGAACAGGAGCGGGTCAGAAGAAGAGTATTTTTGTTTAAATTCGTTCCGCTGGCGATTCTGGCTTTACTGGTTATTTCCTTTGGTATTCTGACGCCTCAGTTTCTGCAGTTCGAAAATATTTATACAAATATCTTGGATATCGCAGCGGTTTCCATTATATTGGGCGTCGGTATCACCCCGGTGGTTCTGACCGGCGCCATAGATTTATCCCTGGAGGGATTTCTGGGATTCGGTGCATGCTTTTTTGCCGTTTTTATACAGAACAGCCGGACAGGATATGATTGGGGAATCGGGGCGGTACTGTTGACACTGATCGTTGTAACGGTGATCGGGGGTATTTCAGGGGCGATTCATGTTTATTTGAAACTGCCTTCCTTCATGGTGACATTTGCGATCGGCTATATATTAAAAGGAGTGGGATTGCTTACCTATATGGGAGTTCCTGGAACCATTACCGACGAAGGTTTCCGCAATCTGTATTTCCATACCTTTTTAAAGCTGCCCATTACGACCTGGATCGCGTTCGGCATATTCCTGATCGGATTATTCCTGGAAAAAAGGACGGCCTTCGGAAGATATGTATATGCGATTGGAGACAATGAGCAGATCCCGCTCATGTCGGGTATCCATACCTCACGGGTTAAAATCCTGGTATTTATGTGGAGCGGGTTCTGCTGCGGAGCGGCTGGGCTGGTCGCGGCCGCGAAGCTTGGATACTGTATCATGTCCATGGGATCGGGGACCCTGTTTCCGACCCTGACAGCGGTCGTCGTGGGCGGGACGCTGCTGACCGGTGGAGTGGGGGGAGTCGTGCAGACAATAATCGGGGTTTTTATTGTAACCGTGATCAATAACGGTATGGTGATGTTGGGAGTGGATTCCACACTACAGAGCGCAGTACAGGGGATAATTCTGCTGTTGGCTGTCGTGATTGCTTCCATGAATTCCAGAGACAAAGTAGTGAAATGACAGGGAGCGGATGCCTGGGAGGTACGAATATGGTAGAAGAAAACAGGAAAATACCGGTATTGGAATGTATCAAAATAAGAAAAGAATATCCGGGGACACAGGCGCTTCATGATGTGGATCTGCAGGTGAATCAGGGTGAGATCTTGGGCCTGATCGGTGAAAATGGAGCAGGGAAATCCACACTGTTAAAGATTATCATGGGATTTGAAAAGCATACATCGGGAAATATGCGAAAAGAGGGAAAAGAATACGTACCTTCGAATACGTTGGAGGCAAATGCCTGTGGTATCGGTATGGTGTTTCAGGAACAGTCGCTGGTGAGCAACCTGACCGTAGCACAAAATATCTTTCTGGGCAGGGAGAAACGTTTTAAGACCTGCGGTACAGCGGTTCGCTGGAGGGAAATGAACCGGGAAGCGGAAAAAATATTGGGGGATATCGGAATATCGGATATACAGCCGCAAAAACTGGTGTTGGATTACAATTTTTCCGTCAGACAAATGGTGGAAGTGGCGAAGGTATTGAGCACGATACGGGATTCCAAAGCCGGCCGCTGCCTGGTTCTGTTTGACGAACCTACTTCTCTTTTAAATGAGGAGGAGGTCAAGAGGCTGTTCGGACATATCCGCCGGCTGAAAGAAAAGGGGCACTCAGTCATTTTTGTATCACACAGACTGGATGAAGTATTGGAGATCAGTGACCGCATCTGCGTATTCAAGGACGGAAAAAATGCAGGGTCCGTCATCACGAAGGATGCGGATGAACATCTCCTCTATGAAATGATGGTAGGACGAAGCACGACAGGAGAATATTTCCGAATAGAGGAACAGTCGGCGCCGGGAAAGCGGGTTTTGCTGGAGGCGGAAAAGATATCGCTGCGCAGTTCCTTTAAGGACGTGAGCCTTACACTGCACGAGGGAGAGATACTGGGAATCTGTGGCGTGGTCGGATCTGGAAAAGAAGAAGTCTGTAATGTCCTGTGTGGGGACAAACGTATGGACACGGGTATCCTGCGCGTAAAAGGGGAGGAAGTCCGGTTTACCACCCCCGGGGCAGCTCAAAAACGGGGAATCCTCTGTGTCCCCAAAGAGAGAAGGATCGAAGGAATCGTGGGTTTGCTGCCCGTGGAGGAGAACATCGCCTTGTCCTCTTTAAACAGGTTGAAAACCGGTCCATTTTTAAAAAGAAAAGCTGTGCGCTCACTCTATGAGAAATGGCACCGTCAACTGTCGATTAAATGTTCCTCGCCAAGGACAGCGGTACAGGACTTGAGCGGAGGCAATGCGCAGAAAGTGGTTTTTTCCAGAGTGCTGGCAAGTGACGCAGACATTCTGATCCTGAATCATCCTACCCGTGGAGTTGATATCGGAGCAAAGGAAGAAATTTATGGATTGATCCGGGAAATGTCCAAAGTAGGGAAAGGGATCATCCTGCTGTGTGATACGCTGGATGAAGCCATCGGCTTAAGCCACCGTATTCTGATCATGAAGGATGGGCTTATTACCGGTGAATTGGAGGCGAACAAATATCATAAACCGGACAAAGTGCAGATTGTTGAGTACATGATGTAGGAGGATGCCTTATGAAACATCGAACGGTCCAGAAGATGCAATCGTCCGCATTTCTATCATTCGCGGCATTGGCAGTGCTGGTCATCATATTTACCATAATCAATCATTCCTTTCTGTCGCCAGACAACGTGGAAAACCTGTTGGAGAGCTTAAGCCCAATGCTGATCATGGCCATGGGAACTACGCCTGTGATTCTGCTGGGCTCCACGGACCTGTCCATAGGAGCTGTAGTTTCTCTGGGAACGGTGATATTTGCCAAATTTGCCCCGGATCTGGGCATCTATACCTATCTGCTCGTTTTGGGTGTGGGAATTGCTTCTGGCTGCATGGTTGGCATCCTGAATGCAAAACTAAAAGTCCCATCCTTCATCGCCAGCCTGGCATTTATGAGTATATGGTCCAGTGCTGCGCTGATACTGACTGACAGTGGAGGACCGATCGCATTTCCAAAGAAATACTGGCCGATTGTGGCATGGGCGAGAACACAGATCGGCAGGCTTCCCTCTTCTTTTCTTCTGGCAGGGGTAGTATTTATCAGCTACTGGATACTCATCCATCACACCGTGTTGGGCAGCCGGATCTATGCGATCGGAGCAAACGAAAAAGCGGCCCGGCTGGCGGGGGTCCCTTGTGTATCGACGAAAGTTATAGTGTTTACGATGGCCGGATTCCTGTATGCGGTCGCAGGAATTTTGTACCTGGCAAAGATCCTAAGCGGCAATCCTGGAATCGGAGATGATTTTACCCTGTTGACTATAGCAGCGGTTGCTCTGGGTGGGATATCTCTATCAGGAGGGAAAGGTACGGTATTCGGTACTCTTCTGGGAACCGCTTTTGCGGCGGTCATAACCAACGGACTTACTGTGATCGGGGTAGATTCCTGGTGGCAGAAGGTTGTCTTTGGCGCGGTTATCATTATTACCGCCTATATGACCTCAGATAAGAAAAATACGGCAGCGGTAAAATAAAGGAGGTATCCGAATGGAAAACAGGAATTTATCAATACAGGAATTTAAAGAGCCTGGGGTGGAATACCGCCCGGTTCCCTTCTGGGGACTGACCAAGACCCTGAAAGAGGAGGAATTACTGGCACAGATCCGGGAGATGAAGGATAAGGGATGGGGCGGTTTTTTTATGCACGCCAGATACCCCCTGATTACTCCCTATTTATCGGATGAATACATGGATCTGATGAAAAAATGTGTTTTGGAAGCAAAGAAATTAGGGCTGAAGGCCTGGATCTATGATGATTCTCCCTGGTGTTCGGGGAGTGCGGGAGGACTTACAGCTGCTGGAAAAAAAGAATACAGGAGTAAGGCACTGGTTTTGAACCTGTATCACCGGCTGACACCCATTGACGAGGAGGAGGCCATCGCCTATTTCGGCATGGAACTTAATGATAAGGGGTTGCCCGGCAGAATTCGCCGGATACAGGATCCAAAGCAGGATAAGGGGAAGGAACACTATTTCCTTCACTTTTATTTATTTACCGAGCCGCTTCACTCTTCCTACGAGCCCGGATTCTATGATGACTGCGTAGTACACGGGTTTGCTGCGTCGGATAATCTGAATCCGGATGCGGTAAAACGGTATATCGATATTACCTACGACCGATTTTACCAGGAAATGCCGGAAGAAGCAGGTGAGACCTTGATGGGCGGTTTTTCAGATATGCCGGTATATAATTGGAACTACAGCACCCCCCATCCCAGCATTCCATGGACCAACGGGTTTGATCAATATTTCCGGCAGCAATATGGATATGATCTGATTCCTCATCTGCCATCTCTATTTTTCGATGTAGGTGAGAATGACGATAAAATCCGATGTGATTACTGGAAGGCGGCTTCAACTTTATTTTCTGAGACCTATACCCGGCAGTTGTATGAATGGTGCGACGAACATGGTATGCTCTATTCCGGCCACTATTGGGGAGAGGAGACTCTGCATTGGCAGATTCCCTGGTGCGGGGATGTGATGCAGCACTTCCAATATCAACATTATGTGGGGATGGATCACAGTATCAAAAGCATCGAGGACCCGATCGGGATTAAACAGGCATCCACAGCAGCCGAACAGCTTGGCAAGCCCAGGATGATGGCGGAGAGCTATGGACTGTCGGGAAATGGATTGAGCTATGAGCAGAGAAAGTGGATTGCGGATTGGGAATATGCCCTGGGTGCTGATTTTCTTATTCCCTATATTGCCCAAAGCTCCTTGAAAGGGAGGGCGAAACGAGATGAACCCGCAAGCATATTTATCCAACAGCCCTACTGGCAGCATGAGAAATTCCTGTATGATTATTATGGAAGACTGAGCTATGCCCTGACCAGGGGGCATAGGGTGGTGAATCTTTTGGTACTTCAACCATTAGAGACTGCAAGAACCCTGTACACGGCATCGAAATATGTAAGCCACTGTTACCGACCGGATGATACACGGTTCGAGGCGGCAAATGCCGGGCTATTCGCCTATAATCAGGACTGGATGGAGCTGTGTGATCAGCTTCTGGCCTGGCACCGGGATTTCCACATCGGGAATGAAGAATTGATGGAGAAGTTCGGAAATACGGAAAAAGGGCTGCTTCGGATCGGAGAATACCGGTATCCGGTCGTGCTTGTTCCACCCAGCAGATCCTGGTCGTCCCACACTGTAAACATGCTGGAAAACTTTGCGGCAAACGGAGGTACCATTATTGCCGTGGAACCTGTACCTTTTCAGATCGGCGGTGTTCCCGATGAACAGGTCCTTCCGGCAGCCACTAAAATTGTGAGTGATTTCCATGGGTCCCTGGAGCGGGAACTGGATCTCTGCCTGGATAAGGATATTCAAATGCCGGAGTGTGCGGATATTCTGTATCAGCATAGGGAGACTGGGGAGGAGGATATATATTTTCTCGCCAACACCAGCATGGAACACACTTATCTGAATATGGAATGCTGGATAGAGGGAACCGGTCATATAGAGGTTTGGGATTCCATTACGGGGGAGCGCTTCGAACTAGCGGGCAGGCATGAAAAAGGTGGCCTTTCCTTCCATCTGGATTTCTATCCGGTATCCAGCTATCTGCTGGTGCGAACGAACAGGGAAACAGGGAAGCTTAAGCAATATAAGGCGCTGCCCACCACTTTTTCAAATGAAATTCCTCTAAACGCGGAGTGGCAAATCAAGACGGATGATCCAAATGTACTTGTTCTCGACTACTGTGATCTGCAGGTGGGAGATACCGGATGGGTCATGGGAATTCCGATTTTTAAAGCACAGCAGACGGCACAACAGGGAGGCGCTGGCAGTCCCTACCGGCAGCGTTTTCATTTTGTACTTGGCGAGGATTGCGGCCCCCTTTATGTGGTATTGGAAGATCCGGAGCGGATATCTATGCAGATCAATGATCAACAGGTGTTGCTGTCGGGGCACGAATGGTGGGTAGATCCGTCATTCCACGTATTTGAAATCACTGAATATGTAAAATCCGGAAGAAACCAACTGGAGGTATCCGGAATTGTGGGAATCGATACGGAACTGGAAAATTATATGATACTGGGACAGTTCTCTGTGGTGGACAAAGATGGAGAGTTAGTGATCAAAAAAAGGATCTGCCTCGGAAAAGGAGAGGATCTGACGCGGGAGGGATACCCCTTTTTTACAGGCCACATTTCCCTGGAACAGGAGGTGGAGGTCACAGACATAACGGGCCCCGCTTATCTGAAAATAGAAAATGTAAAGGCAGTGATGGCACGGATATTTGTAAACGAAGAGTATCTGGGAAATCTTCCCTGGAAACCATATATAGTGGAGATTACCGGACATCTACGTCCCGGATTAAATAAAATCCGGATTGAACTAGTTACCACGCGGCGGAATCTTTTCGGACCACATCATTACAAATTCAAAGAAGAAGAGACTTTCAGCGTGCCGGCCAGATGGGTGAACGAGGCTTATTGGATGGATGAATATTATTTCTCGCCGCTGGGGGTGAGCGGGGTAAGCGTATGCTTCCGGCGGGCGCAGTGACGGGAGGCATCTATGCCATATATTGGTTTGGATATCGGAACTTCAGGCTGCAAAGCGGCAGCTTTGTCGGAAGAGGGTACCGTTCTGGCAATAGCCGGTGAATCGTATCCGCTGGTCAGTGAGAGGCCGGGATGGGCGGAGTTGGATCCTCGCCGGGTCTGGTCAGCGGTTCAGAGGGTACTGGCACGCATCGGTGAACAGGTACAGGATATACGGGCCCTCTCCATCGCTTCCCTGGGAGAATCCTTTGTACTGCTGGATGAGAGGGACCGTCCGCTTGCGAATAGTATGACCTATCTGGACATCCGGGGAGAAGAAGAACTGTACAGACTTAAGGCTTATGCTTCCCCGGCAGAATTCCAAAGGCGTTCTGGCACGCCAATCGAAGCTATGTACACTCTTCCTAAATATCTTTGGCTTCAAAGTCATGAGCCTGAAATTATAAAAAAATCGCGGAAGCTTTTCCTCTATCAGGATTATATCGGCTATCTGCTGACAGGGAACAGAATGATAGATGCCTCTCTCGCCTCCCGCACTATGCTGCTCGACCTTAGGAAGCTGAATTGGAACCTTGAACTTACAAAACATTTTGCTATACCGTCCGGATATCTGTCCTCTGTATGCATAACAGGGGAATATCTGGGGGTTATAAGAGGAGAATCAGCAAAGCAGCTGGGGCTGCCGGCCACGGTAAAAGTATTCGCCGGCTGTCACGACCAGTGTAGTGCAATGCTGGGAGCTGGTGTGCTTGGGGAAGGACAGATCATGGACGGAATGGGTTCATCGGAAAGCCTTCAGATCCTGATCGGCCGGGGGTTGATTCCAAATGTGGGAGAAGAACTGGCAATACAGAATATTAGCGTTGAGCCCTTTGTTCTGCCGCAGCTATATGCCATGACACTGGGACAGCCGGCATACGGGACCTGTATCCGCTGGTTTGCCAATACGTTTCTAGACGGTGACTTTCCGCCTTCTTACGATAAACTGGAGCAGATCTGTGCCGATGATTCGAAAGGCTGCTTCTTCCTTCCGTATCTATCGGGACAGTACATAAGGGATTCAGGCGAGGAACCTTATTATGGGGCATTCCTGGGGCTAAAACTGCCAGTGGGAAAGGCGGAAATGTATCGCGCGGTTCTGGAGGGAATCTGCATGGAGACAAAAATCAATTGTGAGATTCTGGAGAAGCTGGGAATACTGTCAGAGGAGGTGACGGCAGCCGGAGGCTGCAGCAGATCACCTGCACATATGCAGATCAAAGCAGATATTTTGGAGTGTAAGGTCAGGACTCTTCAGGCGGAACAGGCCGGGATTGTAGGGTTGGCCATGATATGCGCCGTGGCCTTAGGGGACTGTAAAGATTACCAGGAGGCTGCGGGAAAATATGTGCGGCTGGGAAGATGTTACCTGCCGAAACGCAGCTATCATGATAAAATAGAGCAGTATAAAATGCTGAGGGATATAGGAAGCAGATTGAAGACAGGGTAAAGACTCTGCAGGAATTCTGCTATACACAGCTGACCACCGGTGTCATGCAGGAAGCCAACGGCCTGCTGAATTCGATAGGGACATTTAAGAGTCTGATATATAGCGATAAGCAATAATAGAAAGCAATAATAGTAAGCAATAACAAGCCTGAGATTATAGTAAAACAGTTCTTAAAACAAGGAGCTGTCGGGAAATAAAATCTGCATACCAGATATTGTTGCGAAACCTGTAATCATCTTCCGTATCTGGTATGACTTATTCATTTCCCGACAGCCCCGTTTGTCACGCTTTCTATTATCTATTGATAATCAAACACATCAATCCATTTCAAAAGAAAATCCTTTTCTTTCTCATTCCCCTTCGTCAACTGTGCGGCAGCCACGATGGGCAGCCACTGCTGTACATACTGCTTCGCGGTATCGCTCTTCTCGCAGAACAGACTCATGTACATCTCCGCCAGTCTCTGATCATACAGGGAGAACTGCAGATAGGTGTTGGCGGCGTCCGCGGAAGCATTTCCCTGTGTCGCGTGAGCCCAGTCGATAATGTAAGCCGTACCGGCCTCGTCGATAATGATATTCGTCGGATTAAAATCTCCGTGGCAGACCTTCGCATGCTTCGGCATACTGTCCAGGCGGGTATGCAGTTCATAGCGCGCGGTTGCGCTCAGTTCGCCGGACAGGCTGCTGATCTGGCGGTTTAACTTATCTTTCAGCTTATTCAGAAGCGGCGCGGATTTGCTGTGAACTTCCAGCTGAAGATCCACGAAGCGGTTCATATACTGCTGGAGGTGATCGGGATCCTCCTCCATCATCTGCGCCAGGGTTTTCCCTTCCACATATTCGGTGGCGATAGCCCATTTCCCCTCTGTCTGGCTGACTTCCACGACCTTCGGAATGTTCAGGCCGGTTTCCTCCACTCTGGCGTGATTTAACGCCTCGTTGAATACATCTGATTTCGGATGGTCCTCGTTAAATACTTTGATTACCAGTCCGTCGGTTTTATATACTGTTTTTTTGTCGCGGGTAGCGATGATCTGATCTAATTTCATTGAATTCTCTCCCTTCCCTGTGGGTTCCTATACTAATTTTAGCATATGAATATGGTTTTGCAGAGTACTATTTTTCCTGGCCGGCGATTACTTTCCGTAATATGCTTTCAGATACAGTTCTTTGATTTCACTCATCAGAGGATATCTGGGATTGGCTCCGGTACACTGGTCGTCGAAAGCCTGCTCCACCATCTCATCCAGGGTGGCCAGGAAATCTTCCTCTTTGATTCCGTATTCTGCGATGGTCTTTTTGATTCCGATCTTTTCTTTCAGGTCCTCGATCGCAGCGATGAATTTATCCAGAGTATCCTGATCGTTCTTGCCTGCGATGCCGCAGAAGTTCGCACACTCTACATAGCGGGCTAACGTGTGAGGATATTCATACTGGGAGAAGGTACCCATCTTAGTCGGAACCTCTTCCGCGTTATATTTCATCACCAGGGTCAGCAGCAGGGCATTGGCTACGCCGTGAGGCAGGTGGTGGAAGGCTCCCAGTTTGTGAGCCATGGAGTGGCATACACCCAGGAACGCGTTGGCAAATGCCATACCGGCCATACAGGAAGCGTCGGCCATCTTCTGGCGGGCCTCTAAGTTGGAACCGTCCTCATAAGCGGCAGGAAGGTAGTTCATCACATTTTTCATAGCCTTCAAAGCCATGCCGTCGGTGTAGTCCGTAGCCATAACCGAAGCGTATGCTTCCAGAGCATGGGTCATAACGTCGATACCGGACGCGCTGGTCAGGCCCTTTGGCTGGCTCATCATATTGTCTACGTCCACAATCGCCATATTCGGCAGCAGTTCATAGTCGGCCAGCGGATACTTCACTCCGGCCTCTTCGTCCGTGATGATGGCGAAAGGAGTTACCTCCGAACCGGTTCCGGAAGAGGTGGGGATGGCTACGAAATAAGCTTTCTCGCCCATTTTCGGGAAGGTATAGATACGTTTCCGGATATCGATGAAATCCATAGCCATATCATGGAAGTTTACTTCCGGATGCTCATACATGACCCACATGATTTTAGCCGCGTCCATAGCGGAACCGCCGCCCAGTGCGATGATACAGTCAGGCTCAAAGTTTAACATCTGGCGGGTTCCCTCTTTGGCACAGGTCAGGGTCGGGTCGGGAGCCACATCATAGAAGCAGGTGTGCTGGATGCCCATTTCGTCCAGTTTCTGCTCGATCGGATTCACATATCCGTTCTTGTAAAGGAAAGTATCGGTGACAATGAAAGCTTTTTTCTTGCCCATCACCGTGCCCAGTTCATCCAGAGCCACCGGCATACAGCCTTTCTTGAAGTAAACCTTTTCAGGTGTTCTAAACCACAGCATATTTTCTCTCCTTTCGGCAACGGTCTTTATATTGAGCAGATGCTTCGGTCCGACGTTCTCCGATACGGAGTTGCCGCCCCAGGTACCGCAGCCAAGTGTCAGGGAAGGATTTAATTTGAAGTTGTAAAGATCACCGATTCCGCCGTGGGAGGAAGGAGTGTTGACCAGGATTCGGCAGGTTTTCATTCTGGCCGCATGCTCTGCCATTTTTTCTTTTTCATTGGTGTTGATATACAGGGAGGAAGTATGGCCGTAACCGCCGTCGGCGATCAGCTGTTCGGATTTTACCAGGGCCTCTTCAAAGGTTTTGGCTTTATACATAGCCAGTACCGGCGACAGTTTCTCATGTGCGAATTCCTCGGAAATATCTACGGATTCCACTTCACCGATCAGAATTTTGGTTTTCTCCGGCACGTCCACACCGGCCAGTTTCGCTATGGTGTATGCGGACTGTCCTACGATCTTGGCATTTAAGGCGCCGTTGATGATGATCGTCTTTCTGACCTTCTCGATCTCGTCGGGTTTCAGGAAATAGCATCCGCGATAGCTGAATTCGTCTTTTACCTGTTTGTATACTTTATCCAGAACGGTAACGGACTGCTCAGAAGCGCAGATCATACCGTTGTCAAAGGTTTTGGAATGGATGATAGAGTTGACCGCCATCCGGATATCCGCCGTGTCATCGATGATAACCGGAGTATTACCGGCGCCGACGCCCAGTGCCGGTTTTCCGGAGGAATACGCACTCTTAACCATACCGGGGCCGCCGGTTGCCAGGATGATGTCGGCTTCCTTCATAACCTCGTTGGTCAGTTCCAGGGAAGGTACGTCGATCCAGCCGATGATGCCTTCCGGTGCGCCTGCGGCTACAGCCGCATCCAGAACGATTTTCGCCGCCTCGATGGTACAGTTCTTCGCCCGGGGATGGGGGGAGATGATGATGGCGTTTCTGGTCTTTAAGGAAATCAATGTTTTAAAGATCGCGGTGGAGGTCGGGTTCGTGGTCGGGATGACCGCTGCCACCAGACCGATGGGGTCCGCTACTTTTTTGATACCGAAGGCGGGATCCTCTTCCAGAACTCCGCAGGTCTTCATGGTTTTGTATTTATTGTAAATATATTCGGCTGCGTAATGGTTTTTGATTACTTTGTCCTCTACCACGCCCATGCCTGTTTCCGCCACTGCCATTTTGGCAAGGGGAATTCTCTGCTTGTTGGCTGCCATGGCCGCTGCGAAGAAGATTTTATCGACCTGTTCCTGAGAGTAGGTGGAGAATTTTTTCTGCGCTTCTCTCATCGCTTTCATTTTCGCCTGGAGCGCTTCCACACTGTCGATGACGGCGGGTACCGGGGTTTGGGTTTCTTTCTTTGCCATAACGAATCCTCCTATGATAACTATTTGATAATTTTTTAACAATCTCTTGACACTGCCTATTATATGGGATCGTTAAAAAAATGTCAATCATTCTTCGTTAATTTTTTAACTTTCCACATTATGACTGAGATTATTCAAATATGAGGTTGATTTTGTGTAAAGTAGCTATTTGGAAATGTAAGAAGATGGAAGTTTTACTGGATAAACTGGATATTTATGAAAGAAATAGGGAGATTCAGGTTGGTATATGAGGAAATTCGACTAAAATCGGGGGGGATTAAAAGTTAATGCCAAAAGTAATGGCATCGTTATTCCCGTATTCCCCCCGTATGGCAAGTATGTCGTTCTCCTGACAGACTGTATTCAGATTTTCAGACAGTCTCCTGGAACTCTATTGATTACGGGGATTTATATACATATTAGTGTATCATCTCAGATCAAAGACATAAATAGTGCACAAAAATAGTGGAAATATTTTTTATATATTTCATAAAAAAGAAAATTTTTTCCAAAAATGGTTGAATTCTTTTTTTTCTGTGCTATGATAAAAATAACTTAAACGAGCGTACGGCACAATTATGAAAAATCCCCGTCCGTACCGCAGAACTTTAAGTTGCCGGCAAACAAATCATGTGTGGGGAATCCCGGAATGGGAAAAGGAGGATATGAAAATTATGAAACCTGAAGAACTCAAAAAAGCATTAAAAGGTATTTGCGCAATCGCTGTTACTCCGATGACCGAAGACAGACAGGTGAATTATGAAGGAGTCAGGAATCACATCCGTTTTCTGATCGGCAAAGGAATCAACAAAGACAACAACTGTACTCTGGTTGTGGGCGGAAGCACCGGTGAATGCGGAGCTCTTACGATTGCTGAACGTAAAAAACTGATTGAAACAGCTGTGGACGAAGCGGGGGACGAACTTCCCATCATCGCGGGCTGCAATCACAGCAATATCGAGGATGTCAAGGATCTGATGGCTCACGCAGAGGGCGTAGGAGCTGCGGGTGTTATGGTTCTTTCTCCTTATTATTACGTTCCTACCGATGACGCGGTTTTGAGGTTCTACAAAGAGATTTCAAAGGCGGCGAATATCGGAATCCTTCTATATAATAACCTGGAAGTTACCCATAAGGATGTTCCGCTGGAAGTAATGGAACAGCTGGTAGACAGCTCGAATGTAGTAGGTATCAAGGAATGTACCCCGAACTTTGCGAAAATGGAAAAAGTAGCCCGGAAGATCGGCGGCAAGATCGCTGTAATCAACGGTCATGGTGAATTCTTAGAGCCGTTTGCGGCTCTGGCCGGAACCGCAGGCTTCATCTCCAGTACCTCAAACTTCGCACCGGAAATCGCAGTGGAAATGTGGAAAGCCAGAAGCGCCGGGGATTATGTGGCGGCAAAGAAGATCCGCGACCGGTTAACCCCTTATCTGGACCTGGCAGCGGCAGAATCCGCAACCGGCGGAGAGCCTGTTGTACTGGCGATCTTAAAGAGAGCAGCAGCCTTAGTTGGTTCTGAATGCGGACCCGGACGTATTCCGCTGCCGGAGATCACCCCGGAGCTGGATGCTAAGATTGAGAAGATGCTGAAAGAAGTTGGGTTAAAATAAAGAGTTACATACACGAATGTTACATATTCAAAGAAACAGGTGATGATTTATGAACTACGGCGGCCCGGATGCCAGGGTCAGGCAGCGGGCCGCTTAATGAAAGAATACCCGGAGGGTATAACCATTATACCGGCAGAAACACGGTATAGGAATGAAAGGGGAAGGTTGAATGAAACGGTTATTAGCATTGGCAATGGCAGTAATTATGGCGGTATCCTTAACAGCGTGCGGCGGGGGAAAAGAAGAGCCGGCAGCCGATGACAAGGGCGGCAGCGCTCCGGCTGGTACAGCGGCAGGTGATTCGGATACCAAAGACGCCAGCTCAGGCGGTAAAGTAGAGCTTCAGCTGTTAAGACTGGGGGATCTGACCAAGGCAGAACCTATTTTCGCACCGATCGTTGAACAATTTGAGAAAGATAATCCGGACGTTACGGTTAAATTTGACGCGATGGCTTGGACAGAGGCAACTACCAAATTAAAACTGTTGGGCGCGCAGGGAGAACTGCCGGATGTGACCTTTATCAATATTGCGAATGGATGGGATCTGGCTTCGGAAGGATATCTTTCTGATCTGTCCGGGCTTGTGAAAAATGATCCGAACCTGAGCAAAGATATTCCGCAGTCCGTTATCGATATCGCCACAACAGCCGACGGAAAAATGTATTGGGTACCGTCCGCGACCGGCGCATTCGGACTTTGGTATAATAAGGAGCTCTTCGAGCAGGCGGGCCTGGATCCGAACGAACCTCCGGCTACCATGGAAGAGATGATCGCTGACGCAAAGACGATTACGGAGAAAACAGGTGTTCCCGGACTCGGCTTTGGTGTAAAGGCTATGGAAGATTACGCAAATGTAATTGAAAGCTTCTATTCCAGCTATACCGGAGTTGACATCTGGGATGACGGGAATAAGTGTTTCTCATTTGAAAAAGATGAAAATAACAGAAAACTGTTTGGAGACTGCCTGTCAGAAATTTATAAAATTGTCAACGAATATGGAATCATTCAGCCAAACCCGGAAGAATACAATCCCTATGCGCTTCGGACGATGTTCCGTGACGGGCAGATCGCCATGTATATCGACGGTGTATGGGCAGTAAAAGAATTGCTGGACGAATTGGATAAAGGGGAAGACAGCAAATTTATGACCGCACTGTTCCCCGCAGGACCCGCAGGATCTCATCCGATCATGGGATGTGACGGCTGGGCTATCCCTTCCGAATGTAAGAATCCCGATGAAGCCTGGAAACTGGTACAGTGCCTGATGTCCTCCGATAATCAGACCAGACATGCGACCATGTGGGGCTTACTGCCCATCCTGGAGTCTGAAAAAGGCAAAGAAGAATTCTCAGATCCTTATTGGGGACCGTTATCCGAACAATTACAGACCGTGGCCGCCCGCCCGAAGGATAAACAGGTAGCCATGATCGAGCAGGCCATCGCGGATGGTGCCCAGGCGGCGGCACTTGGCAAGATGACACCGGATGAAGCTATGGACTTTATGATCAGTACGGTTACGTCGAATTACAGTGAGTAAAAATGATATCCTTATTGGGCGGTCCGCGTCCAATGAGATCTGGATGGTGGGCAGGTTTCCTGCCCATCAGTCTTCCCGGAAATTCATGAGAGGCAGGGTTTTACTATGAAATTAAAAAGACGAAAGGGGCGGCTTCCCTATATCTATCTGACACCAGCGATGATCGTTATCATAGCTATCTTTGCAATCCCGCTAGTGAACTTGATCTGGTATTCGTTTGCAAAAGTAAATCTGATCGGAAAATTCCAGAAGTGGGTTGGATTAAAGAATTTTTCCTATATAGCGACACCGGAATTTATGCAGACACTGGGACGCACGGCGGTCTGGGTCGTATTTGGAATCCTGGGGATCTTTATTGTGGGAACCATTTTGGCGCTTTGCCTTAATAAACCGATTCCAGGACGGGGATTCATGCGGACGGTTGTCATTATTCCATGGGTAATCCCCCATGTGTTTGCCGGTACCATGTGGAGCTGGGTATTAAACTCCTCCAACGGTATTATAAATACGATCCTGCTGAAGCTGCATCTGATCGATCAGCCAATCAGCTTTCTGGGAGTAGACCTGGCACTGGTGACGATAATCTTTATCCGGATCTGGAAGGGTGTGCCTTTCCTGGTCATGAGCCTTCTGTCCGCATTACAGGCCATCCCTGCGGAGGTGGAGGATGCGGCGAGGTTAGACGGCGCGCTGGGCTTTAAGTATTTCGCACATATCACGCTGCCGCTGTTAAAACCGGTCATGGTGATGAGCGGAACGATCCTGATGGCGTGGTCTATTACGATCTTCGACCTGGTTTACGTCATTACCGGCGGCGGACCGTTGAACGTGACGGAACTGCTCAGTATTACGATATACAAGAAAGCCTTTGTGAACTCTGATCTGGGCGGAGCAGCGGCCATTGCGGTATTTACCATGGTTCTGGTATCGATTATCGCGTTCTTCCTGATGAAGCGCAATGTAAAGGAGGAAAATCAATGAATGCGAAAAAGAGAAGAAAAATGAAAACAGCTGGTAATTATATTCTTCGGTATTTTTTGATCATCTTCTGGATGTTAGTTGCATTGCTGCCCATCTATGTGGCGGTCATGACCTCCATTACGCCTTTTGAAAAGCTGGGGGAGGCGATGATCTTCCCCAAATATTTCCGCTGGGAGAACTATGTGGAGCTGGCGACACAGACACCGCTGTGGCAGTATCTGAAAGCTTCGATCATATATGCTGTGGGAACCAGTCTGTTTACCGTGGTGATCGCGATATTGGCGGCCTATGCATTGTCCCGGTTTAAGTTCAAATTCAAGGTCCCGTTTCTGATGATGATCGTTGCGATTCAGGTCGTACCGCAGATCGTTATTGTAACCCCTTTATATGGCCTGTCCTATTCAACGGGGCTGTATGATAAATATATACTGATCATCATCGCCATGGTGGCAACGGCGATCGCGAATCCGATCCTGCTGCTGAAAGGGTTCTTCGACAGCATCTCGGTAACCCTGGAGGAAGCGGCTGTGGTAGACGGCTGTACCAGAGTGGGAGCACTGGTGCGGGTTATTCTCCCGGTATCGCTTCCGGCGGTGACGACCGCGTTCGCCTTGTCCTTCTTCAATGGCTGGGATGCCTATCTGTATCCGATGATCCTGACCTCCTCGCCAGGTAAGGTTTCGATGACGGTCGGATTGTCGAGGATGGTAGACATTGTAACCCCGTGGAACTGGATCATGGCAGGCACGGTCATCGCGATTATTCCTCCGATTTTCATTTACCTTCTGGCACAAAAATATCTGATCGGCGGTCTTACAGCCGGCAGTGATAAATAATAAAGGAGAATTCAAACATGGAAGAGGTAAGTTTTCTGAAAATAGGCTGCAGCAGATTTATATATGGAAAGGACACCGCAGCACTTTTGCCGGATGAGATCCTGCGCTACGGGAAAAAGGCATTTATCGTGGGCGGTCCCACCACCCTGCCCCTGGTCACTAAGAAGGCAGAGGCCGGGTTCGCGGAAAAGGGGATAGAGGCTGTGTATCGTGTAATGGATGAGCCGAACTCCGTGGATTTTGCCAAACGCCTGAGTAAAGCGGCGAAAGAGGCCGGAAGTGAACTGGTGGTGGCCATCGGCGGCGGTAAGTGCATGGATCTGTGCAAAGTGTTCTCCGATATGGCGGGTCTTCCGATCATAACGGTGCCCACCTCGGTGGCCACCTGCGCCGGCAGTTCCGCAGTGAGCATCATGTATACAAAAGAGAACGGCAGCTATGACTGTTCCATCCCGAAGGAGAAAGAGATCGACTCTGTACTGGTGGACCTGGATATTATCGCAGCGTCGCCGAAGCAGCTGTTCGCGTCCGGTATCATGGATTCGATTGCGAAACTCCCGGAGATCGTCAACGGCACGGCCAAACTGACCTATCCGGAAGTATCCCTTCAGAAATATATGGCATATTCCAATTCTATATTTATCTATGATTTCCTGACCAGATTTGGCGTGCAGGTATATGAAAACCCTATGGGGGATGAAAAACTGCTGCAGGATCTGACCTTAATCAATCTGATCGTCACCTCCATGGTCAGCGGTTTCTCCAGCGGCTCCGACCAGCTGGCAGTGGCTCACGGCCTGTACGACGCGGTCCGCAAATTTTTCCCGGTGGAGGCCAGAAATGCTTTACACGGAGAGATCGTAGCGGTAGGTGTACTGATGCAGATGCGGTTCAACCACGAAACGGAGACGGAATATCAGAAGATACTGGGGATGATGAAGAAAATGAATATGCCCCTTACTCTAAAGGACCTGGGTGTAGAGCCAACGCAGGAAAATATACGGACATTAAAAGAGTATAATATTATGAAAAATAATATTGTAAAACCGGAAGATCTCGCACGACTGGATCAGGCCTTTGAAGAGATTATATAACTTCGCACCCAGGATCAGGTAACTGCTGTTTGGGGGAAGAGGAGGTTGATACCAGATGGAAAATAACATACTGGCGAAAATAAAAGGAGGACTGATTGTATCCTGTCAGGCACTGGAAGACGAACCGCTGTACAGCTCTTATATTATGCAGCGTATGGCGGTTGCAGCGATGAAGGGCGGTGCAGTAGGAATCCGGGCCAACAGTGTGTCAGATATTATCGAAATAAAAAAAGAGGTGCCGTTACCGGTGATCGGAATTATCAAAAAAGTATATGGAGATTCCGATGTCTATATCACGCCCACGAGGAAGGAAGTGGAGGCGCTGATACAGACCGGTGTGGAAATCATTGCGCTGGACAGTACGAAGAGGACCCGTCCGGGAAATGTTGAATTGGAGCCGTTTTTTCGAGAGGTACGAAAAAAATATCCGAATCAGCTGTTTATGGCGGACTGTTCGACCTATGAGGAAGGCATGCGGGCTGCGGAACTTGGATTTGATATAGTAGCTACCACCATGCATGGATATACGCCTTACACGGCAGAGGCTGTTCTTCCGAATTTTGACCTGATGAGACGGCTGGTGGAGGACACGGGTAAGCCGGTAATCGCGGAAGGCGGGATCTGGAGTCCGGATCAGTTAAAAGAAGCGTTAAAGACAGGGGTACTGGCAGCTGTGGTGGGAACAGCCATCACCAGGCCTATGGACATTACGAAAAGATATGTAGCGGCGATCCGTAAATGAGTGTATAATATAATAATTACCATGATTGTATGTATAAATGATGTGTGTATCAATGTGGTAAGGCAGGAGTGGGCAATGAGAATACTGGCACTGGATATCGGGGGAACTTCCATAAAAAGCGCGGTCTGCAGTGATGAAATATTAACGGAACACAAGGAACAGGATACGGACGCGTGTCTGGGCGGAGAATTCGTTATGCAGCGTGCGGCTGAGATTCTGAAGTCATATGGCCCCTGTGACGCCATCGGGATCAGCACCGCCGGCCAGGTGGACGTACAGGAAGGAAAGATCCGTTACGCCAACGATAATATTCCAGGATACACCGGTATGGAGATCCGAAAACGTCTGGAAGCAGAATTCCGGGTGCCTGTTGCGGTAGAGAACGATGTGAATGCCGCGGCGGTTGGAGAGGGGCACTATGGAGCTGCCAGAGGATTCGAGGACTATCTGTGCCTCACCTACGGAACCGGAGTGGGAGGAGCCATCGTGATCGGAAAACAGATTTTCCGCGGGGCGGCTGGATCTGCCGGTGAAGTGGGAAGTGTGGTGGTCCATGGCAGACAGGTGGTAAAAGGCCGGAGAATCAGCGGATGCTATGAAGACTACGCCTCGACCAGCGCGTTGATCCGGACCGTTCACGCATATGATCCGGACATCCATAACGGCCGGGAACTCTTTGAGCGGATCTCCGATGATCCGGTGCTCCAGACACTTTTGGATGACTGGATCTGGGAGATTGCCCATGGACTGGTTACATTGATACATATTTTTAATCCTCAGTGCATTTTGCTGGGGGGCGGGGTAATGGCTCAGGACTATGTAGTGGAAAAGGTGAAGGAAGTAACCCTGGAACGGATCATGCCAAGCTTTCGGGATGTGGTGTTCAAAAGGGCCGGGCTCGGTAACAGGGCGGGCCTCTGGGGAGCAGTTCACCTGGCAAAAGAACGGGTGGGCCGGTAAAATTCTCAAATCATGGAGAAAATTATTTGAAGGAGAGTTGCTATGGCTCAAGGCGATTTTATGATGCAGGTACGTTCCAACTATAATCAGTTTACAAAGGCAGAACGAAAGGTGGCGGATTATCTGCTGCAGCATGCGCAGGATGTTCTGTTTATGTCCATTACGGATCTGGCGGACGCATGTAAGGTGGGGGAAACGACTGTATTCCGGTTCTGTAAGACGATGAAGCTGCAGGGGTACCAGGAATTCAAGATCAAAGTATCCTTAAGTATCAAAGGGGAAGAGGAAGCACAGCCTCTGTTGGAAGATGTCAACAAGGACGACAATCTGATGGTGCTGACCCAGAAGCTTTTGAATTCCAATGTCAACGCAGTTGTGGAGACCAATGCGCTGCTGGACCACCAGAAGCTCCTTCAGGTACTGCGGGCGATGGTGCCGGCCAGAAAGATCATGTTTTTCGGCGTCGGTTCCAGCGGCCATGTGGCCATGATGGCGACCAACAAATTCCTGCGGATCACGGATAAGGTATTCTGTTATACGGATTCCCATATGCAGGCTATGGCGGCGTCTTTGCTGGGCCAGCAGGATGTGGCGGTAGTGATCTCCTATTCCGGTTCCACGAAGGACTCGATCCTGACGGCGAAACTGGCAAAGGAAGCGGGGGCCTACGTGGTTGGCATCACCAGATTTGCCAAATCGCCGCTTACGACCTATTCCGATACCTCCATCCTCTGCGGAGCGAAGGAAGGACCGCTGCAGGGAGGCTCCACCACTGCGGTTATGAGCCAGCTGTATATTATGGAAGTGCTGTATACGGAATATTACCGGCAGACATATAACGAGAGCTATATCAACAATAAAAAATCCGCGGAATCCATCGTGGATAAGATGTATTAAATTTGGATTGTGTATATGGATACCTCAAACTGCGGCAGCCGTCCCGGGCTGCACTGGTTGGGGTATCTTTTTATTCAGGAGGAAACATGCGTCCGAATGAATAGAAAACCCGCCGCGGGCAAAGAGTTCCGCAGGCGAAACTGAATATAGGAAACGGGATAAAGCACCTGATGAATAACATAAAAAGAAAGACCTTTCGAGGAGGTAGAACATGAAGATTCTGGTGTGTATCAAACAGGTACCAGGAACCAGCAATGTGGAAGTGGATGAAAAGACGGGAGTTTTAAAACGGGACGGCGTGGAATCCAAGATGAACCCTTTCGACCTGTATGCCATCGAGCAGGCGCTGTGCCTGCGGGAAGCGTACGGCGGAACGGTGGATGTGATCACCATGGGGCCGCCCCAGGCCAAAAGTGTACTGCTGGAAGCGGTCTATATGGGAGCCGACAACGGCGGCCTGATCAGTGACCGGAAGTTCGCGGGAGCGGACGTAGTGGCGACCAGTTATACCCTGTCCCAGGGAATCCGGAAGATGGGAGAATACGATCTGATCCTGTGCGGCAAACAGACCACGGACGGGGACACCGCCCAGGTAGGGCCTGAGACGGCTGAGTTCCTGGGGATGGATCATATGGCGAATGTGCAGAGAATCCTGGCTGTCCAGGGCTGTGCGGCGGGCGGAGAAAATACGGTAACCGGAGAAGATGAGTCAGCCGGAGCGAATGCGGTAACCGGTGAAAAGACGATCACCGTGGAAGCGAATATGGACCGGTATCTGCAGCAGGTAAAGATGGTTCTTCCGTGCCTGCTGACCATCGATAAGGACGCGAATACGCCCAGGCTTCCGTCGTACCGCCGGAAGATGGCAGCGGATGAGAACTGCATACAGACGTTTTCCATCCGGGATTTTGCGGACCAGGACGAGAAACACTATGGCCTGGCCGGATCCCCCACACAGGTGGAGCGTATCTTCCCGCCTCAGAAGAACACATCGAAGGAGATCTTCGAGGGAGACGCTGACTTGCTGACCACAACCTTTGTCCGGATATTGGGCGGGAAGAAATTCATATAGGGAGGATAATGAGCCGTGCAAACGTTACATATACACGAAGAACTGGTAAATGAGCAGACAGCGGGGCAGCTGATGGCAACCTGCCCGTTCGGTGCCATCAGCTATGAAAACGGAAAACTGGATATCAGCGCCGGCTGCAAAATGTGTAAGCTGTGTGTGAAAAAAGGCCCCCGGGGCGTGATCACACTGGAGGAACTAAAATCCGAGGGAGTCGATAAAAGCCTGTGGAATGGAGTTACCGTATTCGCGGAATACGAACAGGGAAGCATCCATCCCGTCGTGTTCGAGCTGATCGGAAAGGCCAGAGAACTGGCTGCGGTCAACGCTCATCCGGTGTATGCCGTGATCCTGGGCAGTGGACTTAACGATGCGGCGGAGGAACTGCTGCACTACGGCGTGGATGAAGTATTTGTCTATGACAGGCCGGAACTGGCGGATTTCCGGATCGGCCCTTATGCCAATGCCCTGGAAGATTTTGTGAAGCAGGTGCATCCCAGCGCTGTGTTAGTCGGGGCTACGAACCTGGGGCGGTCACTGGCTCCTAAGGTGGCGGCCAGATTCCGGACCGGGCTGACCGCTGATTGTACGATATTGCAGATGAAGGACAATACGGATCTGGTTCAGATTCGTCCGGCTTTCGGCGGAAATATTATGGCCCAGATCGTGACACCAAATTCAAGGCCCCAGTTCTGTACCGTCCGGTATAAGATTTTCTCGGCGCCG
Organism: Diplocloster hominis; assembly: GCF_032380655.1. NCBI lineage: Bacteria > Bacillati > Bacillota > Clostridia > Lachnospirales > Lachnospiraceae > Diplocloster > Diplocloster hominis. The sequence goes on from NZ_JAWDIY010000013.1 coordinate 129,416, forward strand.
GAGAGGCAGGAGCAGGCCGGAGGGAAAGTGACCAGGATGCAGCTTCCCGATTCCGCAGTGGAAACGGATACCGAGGTGCTGCGGGTAATTGAAAAGCCGAAGGAAATCGATATATCAGAGGCAGAAGTGATCGTAGCGGTGGGACGTGGTGTGAAAAGCCCGAAGGACATGGAGATGATAGAAGAGCTCTGTGAACTGCTGGGGGCACATATGGCCTGTACGAGACCGCTGATCGAAGCAGGGTGGTTTGACGCCAAGCATCAGATCGGCTTAAGCGGCAGGACCGTGAAGCCGAAGCTGATCATCACGCTTGGCATCTCCGGGTCCGTACAGTTTGTAGCAGGAATGAAGGGATCGGACTGCATCATCGCGGTTAATCAGGATCCGAACGCGTCCATCTTCGATGTGGCGCACTACGGACTGGTAGGGGATCTGTACGAGATTATTCCGAAACTGACGGAACAGCTGAAAGGAGGGCATGGGCGATGAATTATCACAAGATAGACCAGGAGGATATCCAGGCGTTAAAACAGATCGTAGAGGAGAAGAACCTGCTGACCCGGGAGCAGATCGGTGAGGATTACAGCCATGATGAGCTGGGGGGGATCACCAGCTATCCGGACGTGCTGATCCGGGCCGGGTCGACAGAGGAAATATCTGCTGTTATGAAATATGCGTATGATAAAAATATACCGGTAGTTGTCCGGGGGTCCGGAACGGGATTAGTCGGTGCGGCCGTGGCCCTGTACGGCGGAATTATGCTGGAAACCACGCAGATGAATCATATCCTGGAACTGGATGAAGAGAATCTGACGGTTACGGTGGAACCGGGCGTGCTGCTGATGGAGCTGGCCCAGTTCGCCCAGGATCACGATTTCCTGTATCCGCCGGACCCGGGTGAGAAGTCGGCCACCATCGGCGGCAACATCAGCACCAATGCCGGCGGTATGCGGGCGGTGAAATACGGTGTTACCCGGGATTATGTCCGGGCTCTGACGGTTGTTCTCCCCACCGGAGAGATCGTGGAGCTGGGCGGTAAAATCGTCAAAAACAGCTCCGGCTACAGCTTAAAAGACCTGATGATCGGTTCGGAAGGTACGCTTGGCATTATCACCAAAGCGGTACTGAAGCTGGTGCCGCTGCCCCAGAAGAGCATCAGCCTGCTGATCCCGTATCCGTCTATGGAGACGGCGATCGAGGCGGTTCCGGAGATCATCCGGTCCAAATCCGCTCCGACGGCGATCGAATTCATGGAGCGGGAGACGATCCTGTTCGCGGAAGAATATCTGGGTAAGAAATTCCCGGATACCCAGAGCGACGCGTATCTGCTGCTGACCTTTGACGGCAGTTCCCTGGAGCAGGTGGAAGCGGAGTACGATAAGACAGCGAAGCTTTGTCTGCGCCAGGGGGCGTTTGATGTCCTGCTGGTCGACACCGATGAGCGCAAGGATTCCGTCTGGTCCGCCAGAAGCGCGTTCCTGGAGGCGATCAAAGCCTCCACAACGGAGATGGATGAGTGCGATGTGGTCGTGCCGCGGAACCATGTGGCAGAATTTATCAAATACACCCACCAGCTGGCCGGGGAGATCGATATCCGTATTCCCAGCTTCGGGCATGCCGGGGACGGGAATCTGCATGTCTATATCTGCAGGGATGAGCTGGATGAGGAGGTATGGAAGGAGAAACTGGCCCTGGCCTTTGATAAAATGTATGAACGGGCCAATGAACTGGGCGGCGCGGTATCCGGCGAGCACGGGATCGGATATGCAAAGCAGGCATTCTTAGAGCAGCAGGTAGGAGAGGCGCAGATCCGGCTGATGCAGGGGATCAAGCAGGTTTTTGATCCCAAAGGACTGCTGAATCCCGGAAAGGTAGTCTGCGGAGCGCCGGCTCTTATCCGGCGGTAACAGGAAGGAAGTGGAATCGTATTCAAATGGCGGGCAAACAGGAAAGAAAGATTCGTATGGTCTTAGTGGGATATGGCGGAATGGGGAGGCAGTATGCCGAACGGATGACAGACGGCGGGATAGAAGGGCTTACGCTTACCGGTATCTGCTGCCGGAATCAGGACGGCCAGCAGGAGATCAGTAGCCGGTATCCTAATGTTCAGATATACAAAAATACAGATCATATGTTTGACCATGCCGGCGAGTTCGACGGACTCCTGATCGCCACGCCGCACCGGACTCATGTGACGCTGGGGATCAGGGCTTTTCAGCATGGATTACATGTGCTGGCGGAAAAGCCGCTGGGGGTCAGTACGATGGAAGCGCGGCAGTTCATTGACGCACACCGGCAGGCGTCCGTCGCAGAAAACCGCATTCGGCCTGCTTTTGCGGTCATGTTTAATCTGCGGATGCTGCCCGCCTGGATTCAGGCTCACCGAATGATCCGTGAGGGCTGTCTTGGAAATCTGACCAGCGCGCTTTGGATCAGAAACGACTGGTACCGGTCTCCCTGTTACCACCAGAGTTCCCCGTGGCGCTGCAGCTGGACGGGTGAGGGCGGAGGCTTGCTGATCAACCAGTGCCAGCATGATCTGGATCTCTGGCAGTGGTTGTTCGGGATGCCGCAGAGTATCCGGGCGGACATAGGTTACGGCAGATTCCATTCGTTTTCCGTGGATGACAGCGTAGAACTGAAGTTTCACTACGCAGCGGATTTTAAAGGGAATTATCTGGCGTCCTCGGGAGAAAGCCCGGGGGTTAACCGGCTGGAGATCTGGGGGACAAAGGGGCGGCTCACGTTAGAAAATAATGCGGTGCTTACCTTTGATGAGAATGAGGTCGCGACGGATGAATTCGCGCGGTCGAACCGGGAGATCTATGGAAAACCTGCCCACCGATGCAGAAGAATTCCAGTCGAAGAAACAGCCGATACTTATCGGCTGATGCTGCAGAATTTTGCAGATCATATCAGGTACGGTAACGTTCTGGCTGTTCCGGGGGAGGAAGGGCTCAATGCACTGGAGCTGGCCAACGCAGCGTATCTGTCCAGCTGGTTTCAGGAGGAGATTTCGATTCCCATAGATGATGGAGTATATCAGAATGCGCTGGCTGCCCAGATGAGGCTGGAAAAACCTCTGCCGTAGTGCCGTAGCAGATCCATTAAAAGGCCGGGAAAGAGGCCGCTTATTTTGGTTCTTTCTGTTCCAATTGTTCCTGTTCCTGCTCCAGACGTTCATTTTCAGTCTCGAATTTTATCTCATAGTGGATGACGACGGTGAGGATGGCCCGCAGCAGGATAATGGCGCCCAGGACATACATCTCACTGATGGTCTTGGTGATCACCGTCCTCAGAATTTCGCCAGCCAGCTTAAACTCGAGGGAGAAAGCAAGGGATCGGGCGAAGCCCAGCTTGATGTCATGCCTGTCCGCATTGAAACCGGAACGAACATAGGAAATAAAAGTGCGTAAACCGCCAACCATGATAATAAGGATGCCGATACATTCCAGCACGTGGATGAAGCAGGTGACCACGATGTGTAAAATTTGTTCAAATTCCATGACAGGTGAGTCCTTTCTTCCATACATTTTTGTTCACTTTTTTCCGAAGTGACTATATTATAACCTGGAAATACACAGGGAACAAGGGGGATTCCTATAGATTTTCAGATATAGTGCAGGATTTCTATGGATTTTCAGATCAGAACGGTTTCGTCCATAAATCGGGGTCCATTTATTTTCACAGAATTTCCACAGAAAGAGAAATTAGTGACAGATCGGTACTGGGATAGTATAATAGAGTCTGCAGGATAGTCATCCCTGTGAGAAACTGAGAAATGAAACAACAAAGGGAAAAGGTTGAGCGATAAGAGGTTTACCCATACCTTTTTTGCAGCTTTGCTGCAGACCCGCCCGAAGGGCATGCATTCAGGGATGCTGTAAAGTATATCTGGATGTGCAAATGTATGCATGGAGGAAATCATGAAGAGAACAACCAGAAAATCTGCAGGAAGAACTATGAGACAAGCAGCGATAATCGTATTTGGTATCTTGCTGATGGGCCTGGCAGCAGGCTGCGGCAAGGAGAAGGAAGCGGTACCGGACCAGGAGCCGCCTGCGCAGGAGAGTCAAAGCAAAGAACAGGAATCCGGTTTCGGGACAAATGATAAGAAAAGCCAGGGAATGGAGGAACATCAAAAGGATCAAAAAGACCAGGCAGACAGGACGTTCTCGGAGGAGAGAATCATCAAAGACCAGACTTTTGATGTGGAGCTCAAACCATTAGGTGAGGTGAAATTTGCCTCCTATTCGCCGGATACGGAGCAGGAACCGCTGGCAGACGCAGAATTCGTTGTCTGGAAGGATAACAAGGTGAGCAGCATCCTGGATGGGCCGTTCCCGGATAACATCCGGTCGAATGAGAGTTTTAACTCGGTAGAAGCAGTATCTTTTCCGGATTATAACAGTGACGGCTATAACGATATTATCATTATCTGCAGTTATTCGCCGTCTTCGGGGCCGGATGCGGGTACCGGATACTCGGAAGCCAGAATTTTCAGAGGGGATGCTAAGGGCTCTTTCACGTTTGAAAAAGAGCTGAGTGAACAAACCAATTCTGCCCTGGCGGAAATCACTGTAAAGTCCGTGCTGGGGTTCCTCGGAGCGGACCGGCCGATGCCCGTGGATGCGAAGAGCTCTTGGCAGCAGGCTTATACTGATTATCTGCAGGCTCAGGACGCAGGTATGTGGGAAGGGTACCGGTTAATTTATATCGATGAGGATGATATCCCGGAGATCGCAGCCTTCGGCAGCAGTGAAGCGGTGGGGAGTAAAATCATCAGCTACGGGGATGGGAGAGTCTATGAGACGCAGCTTAGCCGGTTGAATTTTTCATATATTGAGCGGGGGAGTCTTCTGTGTAATTCCGACGGGCATATGGACAGCTACTATGACGTGGTGTACCGAATGGAACATGGACAGCTGACACAGATCGCGGCCGGTTACTACGGCGCGCAGGACAATTCCAATGTCCAGCTGGATCAGGACGGTGAGCCCATTTATCAGTATCAATGGGAAGGAGAACTCATGTCCAAAGAAGAGTATGATAAGGCATTCCATGCGGTCTATGACACTGCCAAAGTGAAGAAGGAAAGCCTTGTGAAGGAGTTCTATTCTGCGGATGAAATCATAGAGGACATTAACAATATCTAATGAAATCAGTGAAACAGGGAAAGGCACAGTACTTAGGCCGGGGCTGTACAGAAGATTCATCTGTACAAAACAGGCCGGCGGGTACTGTGCCTTCTTCTGATTTTGCCGATTGAGGGAAACCCTTATTCAACCGTCAGAATAGAATCAACCACATTCATTTTGGCGATCCCGCGCAGCGGGATGGCGGTGGCGGCCAGGCAGGCTGCCACAGAGACAGCTGCGGCTTCCAGAATGGGAACCACCGGAACGGCCGTCCAGTATAAATGATCGGCTGCAGCAGCGCCGATAAAAATCGTACATAGATATCCGCAGACAGCGCCGAATACAGAGGCGATCAGACCATAGTAGGCCCCCTCCCACAGGAATGTCTGATAGAGGCTTCGTGTACTCATGCCGATTGCCCGCTGCATGCCGATTTCATGAACCCGGGTATGAATATTCGTATAAACCGTGTTGATGATATTCAGCACACCGATCAATCCGATGAATAAAATCAGTCCCCAGCAGAGAAGGCGGATCTGTTCGAAGCTCTCGGCCAGCTGCGCGTCAGACTGGCGGTAGGAGAGCCAATGACTGCCAGGATTTTCCCGGCACCATTCTTCCAGCTGACTTTCAAAGGAAGCCGCGTCCGCGCCCTCCCGCAGTTTTGGGTAGAGCTCGGAATAGTTAGTCCGTCCGGTCAAAGTGTCATAAGCCGCATCGGATACGATCACCTGTACGCCGTTTACAAAACCTTCGTTGTTGATGGTTACCGGATTGTCCGCGATACCGGCCACCCTCATTTCCTGTCCGTTAACCGTAATCCTGTCATTTATCTGCAGGGTTGTAGACTCTACGGTTTTCCCTTCATAGGCAAAGGCAATGGGATTCTTGATCAGGCAGGCTTTCCCGCTTTGCAGTTCCTGGAGATCCTGATCCGAAAGGCCGGACGCGTAAGAGGACAGTCGGGAGAAATCGATTCCGGCTATCTGGAAGGACTCCCAGGACTGCAGGGGAATAGTAAGACTGACAGGCAGATTCCCCTCTTTATCCTGCTGGTAGACCGATAATTTTGTATACGACAAATTTTCGACCATCTCATGTTCCTTTAATTCGGCCGCTGCTTTCGGGGGTATTCCAACGGTTTCGTTCGTGACCGCATAGTCGCCCAGATGCATTTGCTGTACGGCCCCGCTTGTATCCAGAAGGCCGCTGAAACTTTGAAGCGCCACAAAAACGGTAATGCTCATAACCATAGACAAAATGGTGACCCAGGTACGCCCGCGGCCCCGCTTCAGATTCAGGCGGGCATAAAAAGCCTCGAAGCTGCGTATCCTTTGTTTCTTTCTGCTGCGTCTTTGGATCTTCAGCTTCTGCCCCCGCATGGCAACCGTGGGCGATACGCGGGAGGCGTAGCGGGCGGCGGGAAAGGCGGCGAGTACCGAGAACAGCAGGGTAACGGCAGCGCTGGCCAGTATAGGCCATATTTTCCAGGAGCTGTTTTCCGCTATGACAGCGTTCAGTTCCCGGGTGTCGGCAGCCAGGAACAGGTCCGGATTCAGCAGTCCGGTGGCTGCTGTCAGGATTCCTTTCGCGCAGAGGACTCCGCATAATAATCCGGCCGGAATTCCGATTCCGCAAAGCACCAGCAGCTGAGAAGTCACCAGATGGTACAGCTGTATTCGTTCTCCTCCGATGGCACGCAGGGTCCCGTATTCCTGTATCCGCTTTGCAATCGCAACTTTTAATATATTGTAGATAACCAGACCGGCCGCCAACAGGATCAGTGCGCCGACCAGAACGCAGGCAGCCGTCATAAAGGGGAAACCTGCGGCGGTATCGGCGTTTCCTTTTTCATCATAGGAGATACCCAGGGCGTCTAGCAGCACCCAGTTATATTGGATATGATCCTCCGATATGTTCAGCTGACCGGCAAGATCATACACAATGGATTGAAAATTATCGCTGTTTTTCGTCTTGAAATCTGTGGAGTACAGAAAATAACGGGGAGGGAGCAGGGCGGCCGCGGTTCCTTCACCAACTACCGCGTCCACGGTTCCGGTGGCATAACCGATGTAGTTGCTTTCCAGGATACCGGTCAGCACAAAATCGGCGGTATACGCATAAGGCGGCTGCGTATCGGATTGCAGGCTGATTTTTACGGGAAGAGTGATCAGATCCCCCGGATTCCCGTTAAAATTAAGATATTGCAGCGCGTCCTCCGGCAGGGCGATTTCCCGTTCCTTAGCGGGAAGCCGCCCCTCTTTTATTTTTCCGACAGAGGGGTAGGCGTCCAGAGCATTCCCGCAGTATTCCCTCAGAAACAGGGTCAGACCGCTGCTGCCCAGCTCCAGATTGCCCAGGTTGATGAGACTGCCGACATCGTATAGACGGGGATCCGAGGACAGAGCGGCCGCCTGTTCTTCGGTCAGTTGATGGAAAGTCCCGTAGCGGTCCCCATTCAGGCCGGAAGCCTGATTCACCCGCATGGACTGTAAGATCCCAATGGACTGGCCGATGGCGGTGGTGGCGATGGTTGACAGGATAACCGCCAATAAAATCAGGACCGAGGTGATTTTCTGGGCTTTTAATTCCTTCCAGGCTAAAGACAGATATGAATTCATGATCCCGTCACCTCCGATAGCTCTCCATCCACGATATAGAACCGGCGGCCGGCCATTTTCGCAATACGGCTGTCATGGGTAATGATGACGAGTGTTTTGCCCAGTTTTTCCCGAATGTCACACAGCATAGCCATCACTTCCCCGCCGCTTTTGCTGTCCAGGTTCCCGGTGGGCTCATCCGCAAAGATTACATCCGGTTTCGCGATCAGAGCGCGGGCGACCGCCACCCGCTGCTGCTGCCCGCCGGATAATTCATGAGGGAGATGGTCCAGTCTGTCTGTAAGGCCCAGCAGCCCGGCCAGCTGTTTCAGATGCGCCTCATCCGGCTTCTGCCTGTCCAGCAGGAGCGGCATGAGGATGTTCTCCCGGGCGGTGAGGACGGGAAGAAGATTGAACTGCTGAAAAATAAAACCGATTTTCTGCCGGCGGAAAGCGGAAAGTTCCCGGTCTGTCCCGTGATGAATATCCGTCTTGCCATACGTCACCGTTCCGGAGGTCGGCCGGTCCAAACCGCTTAGGATATGCAGCAAAGTACTCTTTCCGCTGCCGGAAGGTCCCATAATGGAAATGAAGTCACCGGGATGGATGGTCATGTCAGCCTGCTTTAAGGCGGCTACCTGATTATCCCCGCTGCCGTATACTTTCGAAATCTGATTCACCTGAATATCCATAAAAAAATCTCCTTATCTGCTTGATAAGAAGATTGTAACGGATGAATCTCAAGAAATGCTCAAGGAGTTGAAGAATGGGAGCAGAGCGGGCCTGCCGTTCTAAATACGGCAGTAGCTTTTGCTCCGCGGCTGGTGTTCTCAAGGGTCAGGCTGCCTCCCTGGTGCTTATCACACAGGAGTTTACAGATGTACAGACCCATTCCAAAATGTTCGTTTCCCGAGGGATTCTCTCTGAAGAATGGGGTCGGCCCTTTTTTCAGTATCGTATCAGGGTAGCCGGGACCGTCATCGGTAACGCAGATTTGTATGTTATCCTGCTGATAGGACACGTCTGCCTGGACGGTGGCAAAGGCATAGCGCAGGGCGTTATTTACCAGATTCTCCGCGGTGTCAAATAAGAATTGTTTGTCGATGTGTACTTGCGGTGTGAAAATGGTATTTGATATTATCACCTTTTTATTCTGGCCGGCAGTAAGGACAGTCAGCGCGCGTTCCAGTTCTGTGTGTAATGCGGATGTGTCACATGGGAGGGGGCGGCACTCGATTTCTTCTAATTTTTGTGCGTTTGTCATAAGCGCTGCGTAGGATTCTATACGGGCGGTGTATTCTGTGATCAAAGATATGGATTCTTTTATGATGGGTGAATGGATTTGGGAATCCTGCGCTGCTTCTTTTTGGAGTATTTTCGCGGAACCCTTCAGAACGGTGATGGGATTTCTTAAGTCGTGTGCAAAGGCGGCGTTCAGCCTTTTGCGCTCCTCCATCTGACGCCAGAGCTCCTGATTGTTTTTTTGCAGCTCTTTTCGCATGATTTCAAAAGATTCGCAGAGCTGGCCCAGTTCGTCCTGCGCACAGGATTCGATATGAAAATCCAGGTCATGGCGCTGGATTCGGGAGGCGCCTGCCTGCAATACGGCAAGCGGACGCTTTAGTTTGAGATTGTAAAAAACGATGGCGGCGCTGATCAGTGACAGGATAATCCATAGTACAGGCAAAATGAATTGGAGGAGAGTGACCAGGTTCCAGAGGCCGCCGCCGGGGTCTGCAGCCTGCGGATTCTCTGCGGTTTCCTTCTCAGAGATGATTTTTCCTTCTCCGTCCAATGATATTTCGAAATTTGGCGAAGCGGAAAGATTAGTTTGGGCTTTCAGGCAGATAAAAAATGTGATGCCGGCGAACAGGATTCCCAGGCATAAAAAGAGACCGGTGATGATAAAAAAGGACTGCCGGAGCCCTTTCTTGTTCAGCCATTCCATTTATAACCCACCCCCCATACCGTCTCAATGTAATTGTGCAGTGTGCAGGCAGAGAACTTTGCCCTTATTTTCCGAATGTGTTCCATGATCGTGTCGCTGTTCCCGCTTCCCTCCAGACCCCATACGATGTCATATATCCTCTCCCGGTCAAAGACCTGGCCTGGGTTGGAGCAGAGCAGTTCTACGATCCCAAATTCGATCTTTGATAAGGGGATTTCCACATCACCGATGGTAAGCTGACGTTTGGTGAAGTCGATGGACATTTCCCCGAAAAAGCGCAGGACGGACTGGCCCTGCTTCCGGTCCTCCCTGCGCAGGTGGGCCGCTACCCTTGCTCCCAGCTCGTCCAGATCAAAGGGTTTGACGATGTAGTCATCGGCTCCGGCTTGGAATCCTTTGATTTTATCTGCTGTTTCCACCCGGGCGGTCAGGAAAAGTATGGGACAGGAGATATGCTCCCGGATACGGGTGCAGACGGTCAGCCCGTCCTGGTCGGGCATACTGATGTCCAGTAAAATAATATCCGGCTGCCGGGCTGCCTGTTTTAGTGCCTCCGCCGCGCAGCAGGCTGTGAGTACCTGGTATCCGGACAGTTCAAAATAATTTTTCATCATCGTGACGAGCCCTTTTTCATCGTCGGCTAAGAGAATTTTACTCATATCAGAGACCTCCTTTCGGTGATCGTGGATGTTTCACTAATTGTAATTATTGCAGAGAAATCTCAAATTTTTCTCTGTTTATTTTTCTTAATTCTAATAGTTCCATACATATCTGTCAAATATGGGAGGGGACTGGCATCTTTCGGCAGAAAAGCCATATTTTCAGGTAACTGCGCAGAGAAAGGGGCCTGTCCCCGGATGCAGCCTCGGTTAGTCCAGCATCCGAAAAAGTAAATGCAAAGTACACCCGACAAAAATGCAAAGCACACTTCACAAAAAAGTGCAAAGTACACTTGACAAAAAATGCAAAGCAGACTATACTAAGAATGCAAAGTTAACTTAGCAATAAATAGAAGGTGATATGTTTGAAAACACGAATACGGGAACTGCGGAAAGCGGAAAAATTATCTCAGGAAGAGTTAGCGGAAGCGGTGGGAACGACGAGGCAGACCATTACCTCTATCGAAGTGGGAAAGTATACCGCATCGCTGGTACTGGCCTACAAGATTGCCCGCTATTTCGGATTGACGATTGAAGAAGTGTTTGATTTTTCAGAGGTGAAGGAGGAATTATAATGAATGAATTCAGAAAAACAGTGAAACACAGGATCATAATATATGGAATCGGCCTGCTGGCAGCGGTGGCGATCGTTGCGGCCGGTATCATGACGGCGGGCAGCGCCGCGGGCGGCAGTACGGACGAGATGCTGTCTTCTTTTGTCAGCGGCCTATTCTTTGGATTTTGTATCCTGCTGATCATCTATCTGGTCAGGCTTCGGATGGCGCTTGGAAGCGAGACGAAGCTGAATGCCCTGTACCGCTCCGAGAACGATGAGCGCAGGCAGATGATCCGGCAGAGCGCGCTGGGAAAGAGCTTTTTTATTACAACCGCAGCGCTGGTGGTGGGAATCACCGTGTCTGCCTATTACAATAAGATCGTGGCTTTGACCATGGCAGCGGTACTGGTGTTTCATGTGACCGCGGCAGCTGTTCTCAAGACATACTATCTGCGGAAATATTGAGACTTCATATATTGAGAAAAAGGCTGCCCAGCTAAAATGCCATTACACATTTCGAAAATATACTTCATACAGAGAAAAGGCATACCCTGCAGAGATCATCAAATGGATCAAAGTTCTGCAGAGTATGCCTTTTCAGCCGTCTAAGTACCAGAACAATATAGGACGGCCTCTGACGGCTATCCTTACATTTTCTCAGGTTCCGGATAATTTACTCCAAAGGTTTCCACGGTAACTGTTTTCATTACCTGAGGAGTAAGCGGCCGGTCATTGTAATCCGTATCGGTTTCAGCGATTTTATTTACCACGTCCATTCCCTCCGTCACCTTGCCGAAGGCTGCATACGAGCCGTCCAGATGGGGAGAGGTCTGATGCATGATAAAGAACTGGCTTCCGGCGGAGTTGGGATGCATCGCTCTGGCCATGGATAATACGCCGGGAGCGTGTTTGAACTGGTTTACGAATCCGTTCTGAGCGAATTCGCCTGCGATGCTGTAGCCGGGGCCTCCCATTCCGGTGCCGTCCGGGCATCCGCCCTGGATCATGAAACCGTTAATTACACGGTGGAAGATCAGGCCGTTGTAGAAACCGGATTTGACAAGGCTGATAAAGTTATTGACCGTATTGGGAGCGAGATCGGGATATAATTCCGCTTTGATGAGATCTCCATTTTCCATTTCAAATGTTACCACTGGATTCTGTGCCATAATTTTGTACATCCTTTCTTTCTTACGTTATTCTTTAAAGTTTACCACAAAATCGGGCTTTCCAAAACATAATTTTTCTGATATCATTTTTCTTGAGCTTTATACCGATGATAAAAGGAGAATTATACCGTGAATATCAATGAGATTGCAAGGCTGGCGGGAGTTTCAAGGGCGACGGTATCCAGATATATAAATGACGGGTATGTAAGTCAGGAGAAAAGGCAGGCAATCAAAAAGGTCATCGATGCGACGGGCTACATACCATCCGCGCAGGCGCAGATGCTGCGGACGAATAAAACCATGCAGGTGGGTATCGTTCTTCCGGAAATACGATCCGATTTTGCCTGTGAGATGGGAGACGGAATTACCTCCGTGCTGGCAGAAAAAGGGTATTATCTATTACTGGGTAACTCAAAAAACAGTACAAGCAGAGAATTGGAATATTTGAATATATTCAGGAACAACCGGGTGGATGGGATTATCTTTATTCCAACCGGTTTTCCGGCAGAACAGCAGAAATTTCTGGATAAACTGACGACGCCCTGCGTGATCATCGGACAGCAGGTAAAAGGGCACAGCTGTGTCTGCTTCGATGGTTACGAGGCGGCCAGAAGCATGACGAAGCTTCTCGTCGATCGGGGCAGAAAGCAGTACGCTATGCTGGCGGTGCCGCGGAAAAACCGGGAAGATTTAAGGGAACAGGATGGGTTTCTGGCAGTTTTGTCCGAGAATGGCGTTCCGCAGGAAAATATCATTATAACGGAAACCGGATATGGGATACAGGAAGGGTATCACACGATGTGTCAGCTGTTGAGCAGGAATCCGGATATTGACGCAGTGTTTGTGGCTGCGGATGAGATCGCGGCGGGGGCGGTGAATGCGGTCCGGGATCTGGGCAGGCGGATACCGGAGGATATATCCATTGCCAGCCTGGGAGACACCAAATTAGCGGAAGTGATCTCTCCCAAACTGACCACCGCCCGTTATTTTTATCGGGACAGCGGCGTGGAGGCGGCAGAGATGCTGCTGGATATGATGGAGGCAAAGAATCTGACGGCAAGGCACCGGAAAATGGGGTTCGAAGTGATCAGCAGGGAAACCGTCTGAACGAATCCTGTATCACCAGGCGGAAGAAGCAGAACGGGAGGAGGAGTCTAAATGGCAAGTGGGAAAAGGCTTTCGGAAAGTGTGGCCGACGATATCAGGACCATGATTACGATCGAGAAAAGGTTCCGGCCCGGGGATAAGATCCCAAATGAAAATGAACTCTCTCAGGAGCTGGATGTCAGCCGGACGACTCTTCGGGAGGCCGTCCGCATTCTGATCACCAACGGGGTGCTGGAGATACGCAGAGGGCTAGGCACCTACGTCCGGGAGGAAAATGATACCTTTGCGGGAATGACGCTTGGCAGCCTGACAGATACGAAAGCTGGTGCCCGGGATCTGTATGAGATGCGTCTGATTTTTGAACCCGAAGCGGCCGCACTGGCGGCAGTCAGGGCCAGTGACCAGGAGCTGAAGCGGATCATCGGCTACGGACGGCAGGTGGAAGAACTTATTCGTGAAGGGAAAGACCGGACTGAGGCAGAGCATACTTTTCACAAAGCGATTGCGAAAGCTACCCATAATGACTTCATGTACAAGCTGATGCCGGTGCTGTATGAGGCGATCGGCAGGGGGGTGGCGCTTTCCGCTCAGAGCGAGGCGGCGGTAAAGAGTACCTTAAGCGATCATGGGCTTATCATGGAATTCCTGGAGGCCAGGGATGCCCAGGGGGCCAGAAGCGCGATGAAGATCCATATCCGTCATGCGATGAAGGAACTGGGGCTGGATACAGAGGGATAGAGTATTTTAATAAGAGCTTCAGGGCGGTACCTGTCCCTCTATACATAAAAAAAAGGAAAAGACGATTATCCAAAAACCGAAGGATAATCGTCTTTTCTAATTGTCGAAAAAAGTCATCTGCCAGACCTCCTTAGAGATTCTGCCCAACCCTGACTGGCAGGAAAAATAATTTCCCCACAGTCAGTTGCGCAGCGAAACGATATGACTAAAATAATGGGTAGGAAGATAAGGTGGAATAGTTTTGGAATTAATTTACAAACAGATGGCTAAAAATATAAAAAACTTAAGAGTCAGCAAAGGTCTGAGCCAGGAAAAATTAGCGGAATTAGTGGGCGTTACACCAAACTATATCTATCGGCTGGAAACCGGACATAAGAGAATGAGTTTAAACTGTCTGCTGTCCATACTCACCGCTTTGGATATCTCGGTGGATCAGATTATTCCGGCCAAAAGTACACAGGAGGACTACGAATTAACCGAGGTACAGGATCAGCTGCTGAACATCGTAAAAGGCTGCGATGAAAACGAGATTGCTTTTATCATGGAGCACATGAAAAACTTATTATATGAATTACATAAGTATATCAAGCATTAGCTTCCGGTTTATCCCAAATACCAAATCCGGTATTTCCTGATAAATGGTTTCCTGATTAATAGCTTCCCAACAACTGTACATAAATGGCTTCTTGAAAGCTATACACGCACGATAAAAACGTTTTTCGTTTGAATCTGCTTAAGAGCGGAGTGATTATGACCAGAATAGAGAAAAAGCAGCTTATCTTCGCCGGCTTGTCAGTGATATTGGCGGCAGCCGTTACATTACTTATTTTTACTTATATCATCAGCATCTCAACCGTCAAACAATACAGCGAAACACCGACCGGTAATATCGGCGTCTATTCCATATGGAAAGTTAAAGAGAACGGCTGCTATGAATCCTTGAAATCGGCGCGGATTATTTATAAAAAGGCAGCCGTTACAGATACCCGCATTGTATGTTCCAATATTATTAACAATGGTGAAAACGCTTTTATCGTAGTCGAATATTTTTTGCACAATCAGCAGTATTATGAAACCATAGATTATGACTTCACAGTAAATGACACTGAAAATCAGGATGCGGATCTGGTAGGTAGGTTCCTCTTTGTTCTTGCCCCTTTTGGGTATCCCTTCCTGCATGCCCTTTGGCTGAGAGTGCAGGAATTTATCTAATTAAATCTGTGAATAGTTATTTGTTAATAGGCATATTTTTGAAATAGGTTGAAATATTTTTGAAACAGATATATTTCAATTGACATCATGAATTGCCTGTGTTAAAGTGGTAAAAAATAGTAGCGCATAAAAAAGCTTCGCTGACTATTTTTTATGCATCGCACGTAAGCGTCTAAAGAACAGCCGCTAAGTGCTCATAGCGATAAAAATAATTGAGATAGAAAATGCAGGGACGAGGAAGAGTAAATACTTTGCGGAATTTACAGAGAGAAGATGGCTGGTGCGAATCTTCAATTCGGGAGTATGGAAGTAGCCTCCGAGCAGTGGACCGAACGAGAGTGATCTTTAGTAGACTTCAACGGAATTTTCCACCGTTACAGGGAAAGCGGTATCGATAGTAATATCCGTACTGATAGAATCTCTTGTCAGTTCCGGTAATCTATCCGTACTGGCAGAGTGCAGAGAGGAATCTCTGAATTTAGGTGGTAACACGGATGAAATATTCGCCCTAAGCCAAAGGTATTTGGCTTAGGGCTTTTTTTCGTTCTAACATCCGTAAGGCAGTCCCGGACTCCGGCAGTTTCTGGCTCATTATTTTTAGTTTCACAGACACATGCAAGAGGAATCACACACGGAAAAAATATGACACAGGAGGGATGAAAGATGGAAATAACAGGCGCGGATTTATTCGTAAAAGCTTTGATGGAGGAGGGGGTACAGACTCTGTTCGCCTACCCCGGAGGGATGGCCATCGATCTGTTCGACGCGCTGTATGGACAGAACGGGCTGGATGTGGTGCTGCCAAGACATGAGCAGGCACTGGTCCACGAGGCAGACGGCTATGCCAGATCGACAGGAAAGACAGGAGTCTGTCTGGTGACCAGCGGCCCGGGAGCTACCAATCTGGTGACCGGTATCGCCACCGCCAACTATGACAGCGTGCCGTTAGTCTGTTTCACAGGCCAGGTACCCACGAATCTCATCGGAAACGATGCGTTCCAGGAGGTGGATATCGTCGGAATAACGAGAAGCATCTGTAAGTATGCAGTTACCGTGCGCGACCGGAAAGACCTGGGCAGGATCATCAGGGAGGCCTTCTACATCGCGGCATCTGGAAAACCGGGACCGGTAGTCGTCGATATCCCGAAAGATATCCAGCAGGCGTTCGGCAGCAGCGAATATCCAAAAGAAGTAAATATACGCGGATACAAGCCCAACACCGGTATCCATGCAGGCCAGCTGAAGAAAGCCATGGGAATACTCAACAAAGCGAAACGGCCGGTTCTGCTGTGCGGCGGCGGAGTGAAGATATCAGGCGCCAAAGCGCTGCTGACCCAGTTCGCGGAAAAGACCGGCGTCCCGGTCATCACGACGATCATGGGAAAAGGCAGTATTCCCACCAGCCATCCGTTGTATGTAGGAAACATCGGGATGCACGGAAACTACGCGTCGAACCATGCGGTCAGCGAGTGCGACGTCATGTTTTCCATCGGAACCAGGTTCAACGACCGGATTACCGGAAAAATCAGTGAATTCGCGCCCCGCGCTACGATCATACACGTGGATGTAGACCCGGCGTCCATCTCCAGAAACATAGCGGTAGATATCCCGATCGTAGGGGATGCAAAAGCGGCCCTTCAGATGATGTTAGGAGAAGCGCGGCAGCTGCAGTTGGAGGATTGGACGCAGAAGATCGATGAATGGAAGCGGAAATATCCGATTCAGATGGGGCAGCAGGAACAAAGCCAGCATCAGGAATCAAACCAAAACCAGATTCTGACTCCGGAGCTGATCCTTCGGACGATCAATACCATGTTTCCGGAATCCATTGTTGTGACCGACGTTGGACAGAACCAGCTCTGGACCACCCAATATCTGGAGCTGGATGAGAGACGGCAGTTGCTGACTTCAGGAGGGCTGGGTACCATGGGCTACGGATTCCCGGCCGCCATCGGCGCAAAAATCGGTAATCCGGACACGGATGTTATCTGTATCAGCGGAGACGGCGGTATGCAGATGAATCTTCAGGAAATGGCCACTGCTATGGCGCTGGAGCTTCCGGTTATTATCTGTGTTATGAACAACGGCTATCTGGGAAATGTCCGCCAGTGGCAGGAGATGTTTTTCAACCGAAGGTATTCCAGCACCTGTCTATGCTACCGGAAAAGCTGTAAAAAAGACTGCCTGAATCCGGATAAATGCTGCCCCAAATATCTCCCCGACTATGTAAAGCTGGCGGAAAGCTACGATGCCAAAGGAATCCGGGTAAAATCCGCGGAAGATATAGAGGCCGCGCTGACAGCAGCCAGGGAAAATAAGAGTACACCCACGTTAATTGAATTTATCATTGAAAGAGAAGCCAACGTCCTGCCTATCGTTCCGGGCGGCAACGCATTGAGCGATATGATTATGGAAGCATAGGAGGAAAGTTTGATGAAAAAGAGATGGATATCCCTGTATGTAGAAAATGAAATCGGAGTGCTGGCCAAAATATCCGGTCTGTTCTCCGGAAAAGCGTACAATCTGAACAGCTTAACAGTGGGGGAGACCGAAGATCCCACGGTTTCCCGCATGACCATCAGCTTGACCAGCGACGATTTGACCTTTGAGCAGATCAAGAAACAGCTGAACCGCAGCGTGGAAGTCATCAAGGTCGTGGATTATACCGACATCCCCATCCACAAAAAAGAGCTGATGTTCATAAAGGCAGGGAACTTAAGCGTGGAGGAATGTCAGGAAATCTTCCGGATCGCGGAAGTATTCCGGGTGCGGATCAAAGACTATGGAAAAAATGCCGTAATTCTGGAGTGCCTGCAGACTGAAAATAGAAACAGTGACCTGATGCGGCTGCTGGCGGAGAGCTTCGGGAACAGAATCGAGGTGGTCCGTGGAGGGAGCGTGGCGATTGAGGCGGTCAGTATGTCTGAGCGGTAGGTTGGGATAGCCATGGAACAGAGGAAGGTCTGGGGGCGGCGGAGCTGCTCTTAGGGGGAACACAGGAGTCCGGGGTGCCTGACAGGGCAGAATGCTGTCTTTGTCCGGGGCGGGGCGGTGGATTGTCCCTGATCCGGGGCTGTGGGCTTGCGCCGGCTGCTGCTAAACAAAAAACCGGGGGATGGGAACAGGAACCGGGTCTATTCGCCAGGAACGCTGGATGCGTTCCAGGCTCAGAGACCCTTGCACGTCGGCGTGGAACGCCGCCGCGCATCCTGCTCCCATCCCCCGGTTTTTTGTTAAGCAGCAGCACGGCCGCCCAATGCCCCGGATCAGGGACAATCCACCGCCCCGCCCCGGACAAAGACAGCATTCTGCCCTGTCAGACACCCCGGACTCCTGCGTTCCCCCTAAGAGCAGCTCCGCCGCCCCCAGACCTTCCTCTGTTCCATGGCCCGGCACTGGTGAGGGAAGGAAGGCGGGAAGGGCGTAGGCATAGGCGGGGGAGTTGTGGATGGAGGATGTATGTTGAGATGTATAATGTAATTGTTGACATAGTATGTCATGTGTGATAGTATACATCATATGTGAAAGGAGAGGATGTTAATGAGAAGTGACCGGATTAAGAAAGGGATGGAGGCGGCGCCGCAGAGAGCGCTGCTCTATGCGCTGGGACTTACGGAGGAGGAGATGGAGAAGCCTTTGATTGGTATTGTGAGTTCCTGGAATGAGATCGTGCCGGGTCATATGAATCTGGATAAGATCGTGGAGGCAGTGAAGCAGGGGGTATCTATGGCTGGCGGAGTGCCGGTGGTGTTTCCGGCTATCGCAGTTTGTGACGGAATTGCTATGGGACATGAAGGGATGAAGTATTCCCTGGTAACCAGGGAGCTGATCGCGGACAGCACGGAAGCCATGGCGATGGCGCATCCGTTTGACGGTCTGGTTATGGTTCCTAACTGTGATAAGAATGTACCGGGGCTTTTGATGGCTGCGGCCAGGCTGAACATACCGTCGATCTTTGTGAGCGGAGGCCCTATGCTGGCAGGAAGAATCGGTCAGGAAAGGATCAGTTACTCTAATGTATCTGAGGTGGTAAGCCGGTGTGTTACCGGTGAGGCGGGGGCAGAGGAGGCCGAAGAGTGTGAGCAAAATGCCTGTCCCACCTGCGGTTCCTGTTCCGGTATGTTCACGGCGAATAGTATGAACTGCCTGACTGAAGTGCTGGGTATGGGATTGCCCGGGAACGGTACGATACCTGCTGTCTATTCCGAGCGCCTGAGGCTTGCGAAACGGTCAGGAATGCAGATAATGAAATTGGTGGAACAGGATATAAAACCGAGGGATCTTATGACCCGGGAAGCTTTTCTGAATGCACTAACCATCGATATGGCGCTCGGATGCAGCACGAACAGTATGCTCCACCTGCCGGCTATTGCTCATGAGTGCGATATTACATTGGACCTGGATCTTGCTAATGAAATCTCAGAGAAAACGCCGAACCTTTGTCATCTGGCACCGGCCGGGCCCCACTATATCGAAGATCTTCACCGGGCGGGAGGAATTCGTGCCGTCATGCACGAGATCAGCAAGCAGGGCCTGTTACATACGAATCTGATGACCTGCACCGGCCGAACCATAGCAGAAAATATCCAAAACTGTGAAATCATGGACCCGGAGGTTATCCGCCCGCTCCATAACCCCTACAGCACCACGGGAGGAATCGCTGTCCTAAAGGGCAATCTGGCCCCGGACGGCTGCGTAGTTAAGCGATCGGCTGTCGCCCCGGAAATGATGAAGCATACGGGAAGAGCCAGAGTATTCAACAGGGAAGAGGAAGCCCTCCAATCCATCTACCAGGGCCTCATCCACCCCGGCGACATTATCATCATCCGTTACGAAGGACCCAAAGGCGGTCCGGGCATGCGAGAAATGCTCAATCCCACCTCCGCCATCATGGGAAGCGGACTCGGAAGCAGTGTGGCTTTGATCACCGACGGCAGATTCTCCGGAGCCACCCGGGGCGCCGCCATCGGCCACGTATCTCCCGAAGCCGCCCTGGGCGGCCCCATCGCCCTGGTCGAAGATAATGATCCAATCGAAATCGACATCCCCAACCACACGATCCGTCTGGCGGTTCCCGACGACATCCTACACACCCGAAGAACCCGCTGGTCCCCACCCACCCCCAAAATAACAGGCGGCTGCCTGGCCCGCTACGCCAAAAGCGTAACCTCCGCCAACACCGGAGCCATCTTACAATAATCCGCTGCACCAGAATCCATCACCTTCGCCATCACCCCCCTTTTATTTTTTTGCAGGCGGAGCAGGGCGGGCTGGGGTACGGGATCTGGATTTATCGGGCGGTCAAGGCCTGCGGCGGTTGGTTTGCGGGCATGGGTGGCTGGAACTGGGGGAATTGGTCTCCCTGTGGGGACATTGAGAGGTCTTATGGATTTCTTATAGGGCAGAATTTTAGCCAAGTCCGGGGCCGGGCAAACTCGCATTCGCTCAAACAGTGCCCGGCCCCGGACT
>NZ_JAWDIY010000014.1:0-144356 GCF_032380655.1 Diplocloster hominis
CTTCCTTCAGATTCCATTTCGCAATGGACACCCTTGCCTTCGGCTATATCCTTCCCACTACCGGGCGGATTCCGGACTTGCACCGGTTAGAAACGTGCGCCGCCAGGCGCACCAAAAAATCGGCCGGCCCAGACAGTTAACCTGTCCGGCCCGGCCGGTTCCTCTATGCACAAACACAAACAAACCTAGATTAAAGTACGTACAAATTCTTTGGAAGGGCTCGGTATTACTGCATAATCCAGTACCAGGCCTTCCTCTTTTATCATTGAAACGCTGGATTCCACAGCCTCCGTCACTGCCGCCACGGAACCGGTCAGCAGCACATAGGATTTTCCGCACATACCTCTGGCGATCCGGATCTCGAAGATATCCACTTCCGCCGTCTTGGCCGCGTGATCGGCCGCTACGATCGCGGAAGCGCCTGTGAAAGTTTCCACAATGCCCAGCGCATTTACATCATCGATCTCCGCTGTGCAGGACAGTGCCTTAAAGATGGAATCATGAGGATTACCCAACACGAATTTGTCTATCATGCTCTCCGGGAACTGCCGCTGCGCCGCATCCACCGCTACGCGGACCGCACTGATATCACCGGAAAATAAGATAATGAATTTACCGGGACATACGGTCTGGGCCTCAATCAGCGTCACATCCGATGTCTTCACGATCAAATCCGCCGCCTGTATACCGGAAGAAACCGTTTTGTATTCTACCATTCCTATTGCTCTATTCATCGCTTTCATCTCCACACTATGCCTTAATGGTTATAAATTGATCCGTAACTGCCGTAACCTTACCGCCGATACTTGCATGCAGGCAGGTACCTAATGCTTCCTTCGGTGGTCTTGCGACGGTCTGTCCTTGTGTTACGGAATCTCCCACCTTGACCTCCGGAACACAAGGAGCGCCGATGTTCTGACGAAGCATCAGTTTTACCTCTTTGAATTCCTTCTCGCATTTTACCAGTGGTGCCGGAACATCAAACTGGTGTAATCCCAGACGGTGAACCAGACGATGCTCGGGGACTCTTCTCTCTTCCCGAAGCGGGCTTGCCACACCTTTTCCTGCTTTGTCCGGAATCTTGATTCCTTTGGCGCGCATCTTACCTTTGTACTCATCCATCAGTCGTCTGGGGGATAAGTCCTGGTGGCAGGAATACATCTCACACAGGCCGCAGGAGCAGCAGAAGAATGTATTCAGATACGGTTCCACATTGTCCGTCAGGCCGTTCGCGATGGACCGCATAAACTCATGAGGCTTGATGGACTGTCCCAGCAGGTTTCTCGGGCACAGGCTTGTGCACATGGAACACTGGGAACATACGGACATCGCGTTACGGATGTCCAGACGGCTCTCACGACGTCTCTTGGCGATCGGAGGGCAGTCAGGGGGCAATATAAGAATTGCTTTTGTAGTCTTGGTCACGATGTCGTGGGCGGAACAGATCCGTCCCGTCATAGGACCACCCATTAAGATGGCGTAGTCTTTTGTTGACACTCCGCCGGCCAGATCGATCAGTTCCTGCACCGTGATGCCCACCGGAACCTCTACGGTCAAGGGATTATTTACCAGACCGGCTACCGTGACGAACTTGGATGTAACATCTTTATCACTTGTTACCTTATTATATAGATTCAGCACTGTCTCCACATTGACGACAACGCAGCCTACCAAGATAGGGATCTTACCCTGCGGGACGATCTTACCCGTGGTCTCATAGATCAGTACCACCTCATCCCCGGCCGGATAGATGTCCGGCAGTATATGTAACCGCAATTTCGGATATCCACCGATGCGGCTTTGCACTGCCTCGATCGCCGCCGTATAAGATTTCTTCACTGCCAGAATGCCTTCTTCTGCTCCCATGGTGTCTACCAGCATCTGCATACCGGAAAGAATCTCTTCTGCATGGGCCATGATCAGCTGACGGTCAACCTTGATCAACGGTTCGCATTCCGCACAGTTCAGGATTACGGTTTGTGCTTTGTCCGACAATTTCGCGTAGGTCGGGAATCCTGCTCCGCCTGCACCTACGACACCGCCTTCATATAGCGCTTCCTTCATCTGTACCAATTCCATGTTATTCACACCAACCTATTCTACAATAACGATTTTCTGCGGATCATCTACGATACCTACGACGCAGGCATCTACGGGAGAGTTCTCATCCCCACAGCCGACACGCGCCGCACTGCCTCTGGCTACCAACACGATTTCACCGATACCGGCTCCCACATTGTCCACTGCCACTATTCTGGATTCCATCTCAGATGCCATTTTCTCCATGGGATCTATTATGAGGAACTTATTCCCAACCAGATGATCATTTTTTCTGGTACAAATAACCGTACCTACAACCTTACCAATTATCATGTCATCTGCGCCTCCCCGGCACTCTTCACTTTCAAACTCTTATTTTATCAGAATACCCATTTGCTTTCCAATCCCCAGTCCGTTTGCCTCATCGGTATCGATATGCATTTCCAGAGTAAAGGTCGGATGCACCCGGATCAATACATCTTCAAAGATCCCTCCGCGCTCGCTGCCGAAACGCACCTTGACAATCTGTCCGTTTTCCACTCCGAACTTCTTAGCGTCGTCCGGAGACATATGGATGTGACGCATAGCTACGATACAGCCCTCATTGAGATAAACCACACCTTTGGGTCCCACCAGGGACACCGGTGCGCTTCCCGCGATCTTACCGGACTCCCTGACCGGAGGATTTAAGCCTAAGCGGATCGCATCGGTCTTGGATACTTCCACCTGAGAAGCTTTTCTTTCCGGTCCGAGGATACGGACATTTTCAATGGCACGCAGTTTCGTTCCCACCAGAGTCACACACTCGTTGGAAGCGAACTGGCCGCCCATCAGATCTTTTTTCTTTGTGAGCTGATACCCCTTGCCAAATAATATATCGATATGTTCCCTGCAAAGATGCACATGTCTTGCGGATACGCCGATGGGAACTTTGTTTTCTTCATTATAAACGTCAACATCCTGAAGCTGTTTTAATACGTTCTGGGTAATTTCCTGAATCAATTGTTCTTGCATGGTTTCCTCCAAACGTGCGTTTTTCTGCACATATAGGTATGGATGAATGTTTCATTCAGCCTTTCCTCCAAACGTGCGTTTTTTCTGCACATATAGGTATGGTTGAACATTCCGTTCAGCCTTTCATCCCTTCCTTAGGGTTTAGTTACAATCCACAGAGAAGAAGGAACTCTCCTTCTTCTCTGTTTCGTAACAATTGTCTTATGGATTATTTGATCTGGGGAAGAATTTTCTCCACATCTGAATGAGGTCTCGGGATTACATGTACAGCAATCACTTCGCCTAATTTTGCAGCGTTGGCGGAACCTGCTTCTACAGCAGCCTTTACAGCGCCTACGTCACCGCGGACCATAACGCTTACCAGTCCGCTTCCGATTTTCTCGGTACCAACTAATACTACGTTTGCAGCTTTTAACATTGCATCGGCTGCTTCGATCGATGCTACCAAACCTCTGGTTTCTACCATTCCTAATGCCTGAAGATCCATTCTTTTTTCCTCCTTAATTTCGATTTGTTTTGCCTGTCTCGTCTTTGTCTGTGCCATTTTGTTTCCTCGTGAACCGCTCTGAACTTTCCTCTTTGATCTCAATCAAATTTGAATTTGTATTTCCTGCGGCTAGTCTCTACCAGCTTCATTGTTTCTTCATGAGGGTTTGCGATTACCGCGGAAGCAACGACCCGGCCTGTACCGCAGTTCTTTGCCCGTTCTACAGCTTCGGTAACGGCGGATACTTCCCCCTGGACGAAAATGGTCACTAACCGGCCGCCCAGTTTCTTTTCCCATGTAAGAAACTTCACATTCGCCGTTTTTAACATCTGGTCTAACACGACGATTGCGTCCGTACAATTCGGTAATTCTACCAAACCTAAAGATTTCATACGCATTCCCTGCTTTTATTATTTAATGATCGGTAAAATCTTCTCAACGTCGGTATGAGGTCTCGGGATTACGTGTACAGCTACTAATTCTCCAAGTCTTGCAGCAGCTTCCCCGCCAACTTCGGTTGCAGCTTTTACCGCGCCTACATCGCCGCGAACCATAACGGTTACCAGTCCGCTTCCGATTTTCTCAGTTCCGATCAGAGTCACGTCAGCAGCCTTAACCATTGCATCAGATGCCTCAATCGCTGCTACTAAACCTCTGGTTTCTACCATTCCTAATGCTTCCTGTGTCATAATTAAAAATCCTCCTTAAGGGCGTTTGCTTTTCATTTACTATACATTCTATTTCAACATCATATCTTATATTGCACTGATTTTCAACATCTTCTCCGTATTCTCATCCGGAGCCGGAATAATATATTCGGTAACTACCCCGGTGATGCTGCCGGCTGCAGCCTTTGCCGCCTCCATGGCAGCTCTTACATCTGCAACCGGACCGCGGATTTTCAGGCACATGATCAGCGGTACGGGTAGTGCGTCTGCATTGGCCGGTTTGTTCTTATCCAGTGATTCAATGGAAACATTGCCCGCCTTTGCCGCTGCATCTGCCGCTACAAAAGCCGCTACACAGCCAAATACTTCTAACAATCCAACTGCCTGACCTGCCATAGCTCATCCCACCTTTTTTATTCGTTGATGATGGCGATCTTAAGTCCTTCCATCCTCAGGTTCGTGTGATGTGCCTCATTGATCTGGTCTAACGGGAACTTGTGGGTGATCAGCTTGTTGATCGGAAGGCCGATCTGTTTCGCACTCTTTAAGAAATCAAAGGTGGTCGCGTAATCTCTCAGGGTATATACCCAGGAGCCTACCGTTGTGATCTCTTTGGAGCAGATATCAAAGTGAGGATTGATGGTTGCGTCTCCACCATTGATGAAGAAGCCCAGCTCACAGAGTCCGCCGCCGTTGCGGATGAATTTGTAGATGTTCGCATGAGCCACCGGAGATCCGGTACACTGGAATGCGAAATCTGCCAGGTATCCGCCGAACGCATCTTTCACAGCCTCGGTCAGCTCTTCAATTCCCTTGTGATCCTTGAAGTTGACACTGGCGGAAGCTCCCAGTTCTTTTGCGAAGTCCAGACGTTTCTGTTCTCCGTCGATGGCTACGATGTTCTGGATTCCCATGGTCTTTAAGATGGCGATGCAGATCAGACCGATGGGTCCGCAGCCCTGTACGGCTACTCTGCTGTTGAATCTTAAGATTCCGGTAGTTTTCGCACGCTCTACCGCATGGATCAGAACTGCGCAGGGCTCGATCAGGATTCTGGAATCCAGATCCAGGTCGCTTACATTGAAGATACTGGATCCGCCTCTGACTACCAGGTAGTCGGCAAACCATCCATTCAGATGGATATCATCATCGGGAAGTAATCCGTATACATCGGCTCCGCCCACATTCTGCTTGTTCAGGTCGAACATAGTGATGTCCGGGTTGTCTTTGAAGATCATACAGGTAACAACCTTGTCACCCAATGCCAAAGGTTTTCCGGCACTGTCCACTTTCACATTCTTACCCATTTTCACGATCTCGCCGGTACCCTCGTGTCCTAAGACAACCGGGATCAGACCGAAGGGATCTCTCTTGAATTCATGGGCATCGGTACCGCATACGCCGCAGCCTTCCACTTTGACCAGGATATCATCGTCACCCAGTTCCGGGATCGGATATTCCTTGATGTCGTAGTGTTCCAGGCCGGTCAGCATCGCTACTCTGGAGGTTTTCGGGATGGCGCCTGCAGGTGCTGCGCTCTTCGCGGGAGCGGCCGCCTGGCTGCCTGCGCTTCCTTTCATCTCAGATAATACCTGTTTTACGATTTCTTCTATATTTACCTGTTCCATATCTGTTATTCAGCCTCCTATCGTATGCACAGTGCATCACACATAACACAGCGCCTCATTTTGGTAAAGGTCTTGGCGGATGTCAGTCCCTCACCGGTTCTGCTGGCGATCGTGAAGGTCGGATATCCTTCTCCTCCGAAGCCTAATGCCGCGTAGGAAGGTCCGTTCTTTACGAAGATCGCGGTGTCGATCGCCTTGCCGTATCTGGTCAGGTTCACGACGCTGGTGGAATGCATATGTGCGGAATGACGGTTGCCATGTTCCAGTTCAACTGATACGGCGATTCCCTCATCCACGTTCTTGACACGGACGATTCCGAGGATCGGCATCATCAGTTCTTCCCAGATCAGCGGATTGGTCTTTTCCCCTTCGAAGATGATGCAGCGGATCTCATCGCCCACCGTAACACCGATCTTCTCCAGCAATACCTTCGCGCTTCGGCCAACACATTTTCTGTTCAGAATTTTTCTTCCGTTTTTCTCGATGAACACGGTCTCGATTAACTTCTGTACTTCTTCCGGGCTAGCTTTGTAGCATCCGGCCTGCTCCATATGGTAAATCAGTTCGTCTGCGATCAGATCCACGGCGACTACTTCCTTCTCCGCGATACAGGGCAGATTGTTATCGAAGGTACATCCGTTTACGATATCTTCGGCTGCTTTCTGCACATTGGCAGTTTCATCTACCAGAACCGGAGGATTTCCGGCTCCTGCTCCCAGAGCTCTCTTTCCGGAGGAAAGTACGGTGGTTACCACACCGGGGCCGCCGGTCGCTACCAGAAGCTGGATGTCTTTGTGTTTGAAGATAACCTGGCTTACTTCCATGGAAGGCTCATATACCGCCGTAGCCAGATTCTCCGGTCCGCCGACTTCCACGCTGGCTCTGTTTACCATATCGATCGCCAGATTGGAAACCTTCTTAGCCGCCGGATGGGGAGCGAATACAACTGCGTTACCGGCTGCCAGCATCCCGATGGAATTACAGATAACGGTTTCCGTCGGGTTCGTGGAGGGAGTTACCGCTCCGATGACACCCCAGGGACCCTGCTCGATCAGAGTCAGGCCTCTGTCTCCGGACCATGCGACTGTACTTAAGTCTTCGGTTCCCGGTGTTTTCTCCGCTACCAGCTGGTGCTTTAATATTTTATGTCCCACATTACCCATACCGGTTTCTTCTACGCCTAATTCTGCAAACAGCTTCGCATTTTCCAGCGTCTTTTTACGGATATTGGCAATGATCTTTTCCCGAAACTCTAAAGGCATCGGCTGAATTTCTTTCTGAGCTTTCTTCGCCGCTGCGATCGCATCTTCTACGTTCTCGAAGATACCCATGAGCTGTTTGGGCTGTGTGTTATGTACCGGCGCCGGAATCACAGTTTCTGCTGCTCCGGACATGTTGCGCAGTACGCCGCGTACAATGTTTTGGATCTCCTGTTCACTTACAGCCACGGGAACACCTCCTTTATTTTATATTTTAAGAAAATATGGAATCTTCCTCTATTTCATCTGTTCGAGGATTTTTTTGGTTACTTCTGCTACGATCTTTTCCACATCTGCGGTATCATCTTTCTTTTCTGCGCCGCAGCTGCATGCGCCGTGGCATCCGCCGTCACATTTGCCGCCTAATTCTGCACACAGGTTCGCGGGATGTTTTCCGGGCAGACCCATTTTTCTTCTGATCTCGTACAGTTTCGCGATCTGATCTTTGTCGAATTCCTTCGGTCCGCCAAGCATTCTGGACTTGTACAATAATTCCGCATAGAACTCTACGGATTCCATCTTTAAGTATGCGCTTAACAGATCTCCTGCATAGCTTAATGCGCCGTGGTTCTCAAGTAATACTGCGTCATAGTAAGGCAGATATTTTTCAACAGCATCCGGGATCTCATCGGTGGAAGGGGTGCCGTATTCAGCGATCGGTACACAGCCAAGTGCGATAACAGCTTCCGGCATGATCGGCTGAGTCAAAGGAATACCAGCGATAGCAAAGGAAGTGGCGAAGGTAGGATGAGCATGTACCACAGAACCTACATCAGGTCTTAATTTGTACACTCTCATGTGCATCTTGATCTCAGAAGAAGGACGGAAGTTTCCGTTTGCCTGCAGGCAGTTACCATTTTCATCTACTTTACAGATATACTCAGGGGTCATGAAACCTTTGGATACACCGGTAGGGGTACACAGGAACTCATGATCGTTCAGCTTTACGGAAATATTACCGTCGTTTGCTGCAACCATATTCCGGTTATAAATTCTCTTACCGATATCACAGATTTGTTTTTTAATTTCATACTCGTTAGCCATGAAATAAATCCTCCTTAATATGTTTGTTTGTGTTGTTTTGTTTTGACTTTAAGCTTATTCTACCACTTGTTTGTTCAAAAATCAACACATTTATAAAGAATTTTCGGGTTTTTCGTATGAAAATATTGGCATTGTGTCATACTCTAAGCGAGGTGACTTACATGGACTCTCTTTGGATTAAAAATTCCGGGAAATTAAAAAAAGATTTTCCCGTTCTGGATCAGGATCTGGATACGGAAGCGGTCGTCATCGGCGGCGGTATCGCCGGGATACTGACGGCCTATCACCTGACGAAGCAGGGTATCAAGGTGGTGGTTCTGGAAGGGAATACGGTAGGCAGCGGCATTACCTCCCACACCACCGCCAAGATCACCGCATGCCACGGCCTGATCTATGACCGTCTGCTGCACCAGGCTGGGAAAAAGCTGGCCGGCTGTCATGCCATAGCGAATCAAAAAGCGATTCTTGCCTACCGGGATCTCATCGACACCGAACAGATCGACTGCGGATTTGAGATATTGCCCTGCTATCTCTATACAACCGGGGATACGACTGCCCTGGAAGCGGAATATAAAGCCGCCGCTTCTTTCGGCCTCCCTGTATCCATGGTAACCAGTACCGAGCTGCCCTTTCCTGTAACAGGGGCGATCCGTTATGAGGAACAGGCTCAGTTTCATCCGCTGCAGTTTCTTTGGCAGCTGGCATCACACCTGAACATCTATGAACATACTATGGCCACAAAGGTCAAAAAAAATACGGTATATACTTCTTCCGGATTTCAGGTACATGCCAGACATATCATTGTGGCTACCCATTATCCGTTTAAAAATATGCCCGGCCTCTATTTTACAAGAATGCATCAGGAACGCTCCTATGCGCTGGCCATATCCGGCCCCCCCGCCTTATCGGGTATGTACGTGAACACCTCTAAGAACGGCTGTACCTTCCGTTCCTATGGGGATTATCTGATCATTGGCGGCGGGAACCACCGTTCCGGAGAAAATATCCAGGGCGGATACTATGACAGGCTCCGGGCGGAAGCAAGGAGACTTTACCCGGAAGCCAGCGAGCAATTTCACTGGTCCGCCCAGGATTGCATTACCCTGGACGGTCTGCCTTATATAGGAAGATACTCGCTCTTCACTCCCGATCTCTATCTTGCCACTGGTTTCCAGGAATGGGGAATGACTTCCTCCATGGTGGCTGCCAAACTTTTGACGGATCTGATCATTGGGCAGCCCAATGACTGCCACGACCTGTATTTGCCGAAACGTTTTGATGAACTTTTTGAGTTTGGGAATTTTGCCAATGAGATCGGCCACGCGGTCCGCGGCCTGATCGGACGTAAGGCCAAAAAGAATGCGTTAAAAATAGAAGAATTGGAAAACGGGCAGGGCGGTGTGGTGGAAAAAGACGGCGAGCTGCTTGGGGCATACCGGGATGAGGACGGTAATGTATCGCTGGTACATCTGCGATGCCCGCATCTTGGCTGCATCCTCAGTTGGAATCCCGACGAAAAGTCCTGGGATTGTCCGTGTCATGGAACCAGGCTCGATTGTAAAGGAAACATTATCAGCAATCCTGCAATAGAGGATCAGAACCATACAGGGAAGCATTTCACATGATTATCGCGCAATATTCTATAGAGTATTTGTAAGTACTCTATAGAATATTTTTTAATTAACTTTTTTTGTTACACTATATATGATGACAGGAACAAGCAAGGAGCGATCACGTGGAGATAAACAAAGATTTTAACTTACTAGTTGGACTCCGAATCCGGGAAGTCCGCGAGGCTCTGCAAATGTCAAGAGAACAGTTCTGCGAGAAATGCGATATTTCCGAAAGTTTTCTGGCCGCAGTGGAGAGTGGAATAAAAAGTATCACTTCCAAAACAATTTATAAAATATGTTCCGGGTGCAATATATCTGCCGATTACCTGATCTTTGGCAATCACGCCGGGTATCAGAATGATATGATTCTGGAATTACTGAATTCACTGGATGACGCCTCCCGGGAATCTGCGATACGCATATTGACCGAGTTTATTAATGCAATACGCAGGAAGTCTTCCCAGTAAGTATCCTGCAAAATTATACTCTTGATACAGAAACCTTTCCTTATATAAATAGCTATACTAAGTATATATGATTCCTTCCACCTATATCCGGCTCTTATTATCTATTCTGTACCCTATATCTTATTATCAAAATTCTCTTCCATAAATTTTTTGACAAGTTTTAATCGGTTTCTGCTCACCGGTATTTTATCAGCGTTTTCCATTTCTATATAAGAGGTCTGCACCTCTTTTAATTTTTCCATATTAACGATCCAGCTCTGATGGCACCGCAGAAAATACCACGGGAGACGTTCCTTCAGCTCGTCCAGCTTACCGTAACACTTCCATTGATTCTCCCGGCCATGGATCGTGACCGTATGTCTGCAGCTCTCAATGCTTTGAATGTCCTCACATGGAACAATTTCGATTCCCGATTGATTTTTTACCAGCAGGGATTCCCTGTATTTCTCCTTCATCCGGCTCATCAGACGTTCCAGAACCCCTGTAACTTTTTCCGGCTGAAAGGGCTGCTTCAGGCATGCCGCGGTATTCACCTGAAAAACTTTCTCCAGTTCATGGTAGGAATCCGTGAGAAAAATATATTGGAGCTTCTCATACGTCTCCTGCACCTTCTTCGCCGCACGGATACACTCGTCCGTATTACCGGTTATATTTAAAACAGCAATATCCGGCGGCCAATGTAAGAGCAGTCCTTCCCGGAATTCCTCCAGATCCGTATAACCCCTGACCGCTATCTGGTAACCATACCGCGCTCTTAACGTGTACAGAATCGAGTTCACCGCATCTGCCTGTTGATCATAAACCGCAATTTTTACCATTTATTCTCCACATTTTCCACTATGGTTTTTCTACTGATTTTTAATCAAATTATATACCCATATTTTGGGGTTGTCAACTCTATGGAATATGTAATTATACTCTATAGGATTTGTTCTGTTTCTCTTCCATCAGAAATTATGCCTGTTGATTTGACAACCATAAATAAGTGAATTAAACTATAACATAAGACCGGGAGTTTTCAGAGAAACGCACCTGTCATCCTGTCATTCTTTTTTGTTAGGATAACTGAGTGGATCTTTTATGTAAGAACGAAAAGGACTGGAACTATTAGAAACCGGAAAAGCCTGATCGAAGCAGAACCGGATAAAAACGGAACGTTTCGGCAGAATCGTACGAAAGACGAGGTACCTCATGACACCAATACCGTATCCACGGAAATACAAATTAAAAATCCAGGTTTTCAACGAACAGCCCGACTTCGGGCCAGGGGTAGCGACCATACTCTCCCTGGTCAAAGAAACCCATTCCCTCCGCCAGGCCTGTGCAGCCATCAACATGTCCTACAGCAAAGGCTGGAAAATTATCGGCCGCGCGGAACAGGACCTGGGATTTTCGCTCCTGGAAGGGACCGCAGGCGGCAGCCAGGGCGGAGGTTCCCATCTGACCCCTGAGGCGGAAGAAATGCTGGAACGCTACAACGCTTTTATGGCCGAAGCCCGGGGCAGCGTCGACGCGCTGTTTCATAAGTATTTTACTTGATTCCTATTTTAATATAAACTGGACCGGGATACGCCGGGCGTGCTTTTCTGGGAAAATGAAAAGTAACGGGCTTCAATAATCAGATGCCCGTTACTTTTTTATTTCTTCCCGCAAACGATCCCCGCGCCGGCTGCCCCGGCCCCGGCGGTCATCCCGGTATGACCGCCCTATGCGTCATATAATTACAGATTCGGCCGTATGATCTTCGGCCGGTAACCGTTCTTCTCCAGGGCCTTGACGATCTGGTTCTTGTGATCAGTGCCGAAGGCTTCCATGGTTATTTTCAATTCCACCGCTGCGTTCCGGTTCACAGCCACGAACTGGTTGTGATCCAGTCTGATCACGTTGCCCTGCTCTTTGGCAATAATGCCGGCCACCTGGACCAGCTCGCCGGGCTTATCAGGAAGGAGCACCGATACGGTGAAAATCCGGTCTCTCTGGATCAGGCCATGCTGAACGACGGACGCCATGGTGATTACATCCATATTACCGCCGCTTAGGATGGATACTACTTTTTTGTTTTTGGAAGGCAGATGTTTTAAGGCAGCAACGGTCAGCAGGCCGGAATTCTCCACGATCATCTTATGGTTTTCCACCATATCCAGGAACGATACGACCAGTTCATCGTCCTCCACGGTGATGATATCATCCAGATTCTGCTGGATAAAAGGGAAAATATTACTGCCTGGAGTCTTGACTGCGGTACCGTCCGCGATCGTGTTCACAGCAGGAAGGCTGACTACTTTTCCCGCTTTGATGGATTCCTGCAGGCAGTTGGCCCCAGCCGGTTCCACACCGATGACCTGGATCTTCGGATTCAGGAGCTTGGCCAGTGTGGATACACCGGTAGCCAGTCCGCCGCCGCCGACCGGTACCAGGATATAGTCCACTAACGGAAGCTCTTTGACGATCTCCATCGCGATGGTCCCCTGTCCGGTCGCCACTGCCAGATCGTCGAAAGGATGGATAAAGGTATAGCCGTATTCCTCCGCCAGCTCGTACGCCTTGGCACAGGCTTCATCATACACATCCCCTGCCAGCACGACTTCGGCCCCATAGCTCTTCGTGCGGTTCACTTTCATAAGAGGTGTGGTGGTGGGCATTACGATCACCGCTTTACATCCAAACTCCTTGGCCGCATAAGCCACTCCCTGCGCGTGGTTGCCGGCGGAAGCGGTGATCAGCCCCTTGCTTCTTTCTTCTTCCGTAAGCGTGCTGATCTTGTAGTAGGCACCGCGGATCTTATATGCTCCGGTGACCTGCATATTTTCCGGTTTGAAATACACCCGGTTCCCGGTTCCGGCGCTGAAATAGTCGCTGTATACCAATTCCGTGGCGGTTGTGACCTTCTTGACGACCTCTGATGCTTCCTCAAAACTTTCCAATGTTAACATAGCTTATCCTTCCTGCGCTTCCACATGGAATAACGCGTTTACAAATTCATCCGGGTTAAATTTCTGTAAATCGTCAATGCTCTCTCCGACTCCGATATATTTCACCGGGATTCCCAGTTCGGACTGGATCGCCACCGCGATTCCGCCTTTCGCCGTTCCGTCCAGCTTCGTCAGAATAATACCGGTAATATCCGCCACATCCTTAAACTGACGGGCCTGGGACAGGGCGTTTTGTCCTGTGGTACCATCCAGTACTACCAGCGTCTCCCGGTAGGCGTCCGGGAATTCCTTGTCTATGATCCTGTCTATTTTCCGCAGCTCTTCCATCAGATTTTTCTTATTGTGCAGACGGCCCGCTGTATCACACAGCAGCACATCCGCGTTACGGGCCTTGGCCGCGGCGATCGCGTCATATACGACCGCTGCAGGGTCCGCTCCTTCCCCGGCACTTACGATATCCACCCCGGCCCGGAAAGCCCACTCTTTTAACTGCTCTCCCGCCGCCGCCCGGAAGGTGTCTGCCGCCGCCAG
Organism: Diplocloster hominis; assembly: GCF_032380655.1. NCBI lineage: Bacteria > Bacillati > Bacillota > Clostridia > Lachnospirales > Lachnospiraceae > Diplocloster > Diplocloster hominis. Next base: position 13,685 of record NZ_JAWDIY010000014.1, read on the forward strand.
AACGACTTTCTTTCCCTGGTCCTTTAATTTACCGGCCAGTTTCCCGACGGAAGTTGTCTTTCCCACGCCGTTGACTCCGATAACCAGCACCACGGATTTGCGGTTTTCAAATTCGTAGGCGGTATCCCCCACGTCCATCTGTTCTTTGATGCTGTTGATCAACAGCTGCTTACACTCTGCCGGTTCCTTGATCTTTCGTTCCTTCACCTTCTCCTTCAGATTTTCTATGATGGATGTGGTGGCATTGATCCCCAGATCCCCCATCACAAGGATTTCCTCTATCTCTTCATAGAAGTCCTCATCGATAGCGGAAAATCCACTGAAAATATTGTCTATTCCGGCTACAATATTATTTCTGGTCTTGGAAAGTCCGTTGACCAGACGCTTAAAAAATCCCTTTTTTTCTTCTGCCATGTCATTCTCCCTCCTGTATGCCCGGTTCTTATTTATCCAGATTTCCTTCGATCAGGTCTACGGAAACCAATGTGGATACTCCCTTTTCCTGCATCGTGATTCCGTACAGCCGGTCGGCTGCCGCCATGGTACCACGTCTATGTGTAATAATAATAAATTGCGTGTTCTTTGTCAACTTATGCAGATAATGGGCAAATCTGCCCACGTTGGAATCATCCAGCGCAGCCTCGATCTCATCCAGCAGACAGAACGGGGAAGGTTTCAGGTTCTGGATCGCAAATAACAGGGCGATGGCGGTCAGCGCCTTTTCCCCGCCAGAGAGTAATACCATGCTCTGAAGCTTTTTCCCCGGGGGCTGCGCGATAATACGGATACCCGCCTCCAGGATATCCTCATCTTCTGTCAAAGCCAGCGATGCCTTGCCTCCGCCGAACAGTTCCTTGAAGGCTTTGTCAAATTCCAGCCGGATCTGTTCGAATTTTTCCGTAAACTGCCTGCGCATTCCCTCGTCCAGCTCGGCGATGATTCCCATCAGGGATTCCTCCGCTTTCACCAGATCATCATGCTGGGTTTTCAGGAACTCATACCGCTCCGACAGATTTTTAAAATCTTCAATGGCGTTCACATTGACGTCCCCAAGCTTCCTGATCTCTTCCTTTAACCGGTTGATTCCCCGCTTGATCTCAGCCGCTGACTTAAGCTCCTCATTGCGCATCGGCGCCGCCATACCATAGGTCAGCTCATACTCCTGCCACATATAGTCCGATTGCTGAAGGGACACATCCTCCAGTTTCTCTTTCTGGCCGGCAAGCCGGTATGTTTCCTTATCTAACAGGCTGATCTGCCCGCTTAATTCCTCCCGTTTCACAAACAATGCTTTGTGCTGCTCATTCTGCTGTTCTTTTTCCCGGGTCAGCGTTTCTATCTTCTTATCATATTCGTTAAAGGAGCCTTCCGTCTGTATGATCCGCTGCTGCAGCTTCCGGATCTGCTCTTCTTTCTCCCTGATCCCCTCGGCAGTCTCGCCCACATTTCGTGAGAGTTCCGATTTTTCAGCCAGCAGTTTCTTCATTTCCGCATCGACACGGCCGATATTCTGGGTGATAAATTCATCCTTCTGCTTTAAGTTGGCGTACTCCAGACGGATTGCTTCCGCCTTTTTGCTGCGCTTTGCTTCCTGTTCATGGAACGTCTCCAGCCGGGCCTGGCCTCCCAGGGTCTGCGCCTCCAGCTCCTTTTCCCTGGCTTCTGATTCCGCGATCTCTTTCTGGATCTCCAGCTTGTTTTCCTGGATTTCCTGTAACTGTACTTCGATCTGCTCCCCTTCAGACTTCAGCGACAGGTATTTGTTCTGCAGCTCTTCTTTTCTGGTCTCAGCCTGGCTTTTATTCAGTCCCGCCGTATTGCGCAGGATATATTGCTCCTGGATCTGCCCTTTGATCTCATCGATCTGTGTATACAAAGAAGTCCTGTTCTTTTTCGCCTGCTCAATCTCCCGGCCCGCCTTCTCCAGGTCTGCTTTTAACAGCTTGACATTGGCCTCCAGCTCTTCGATCTCCCGGCGCCTTCCCAGCAGATTGCTGCTGTTTTTAAAAGCGCCGCCGGTCATGGAGCCTCCCGGGCTTAAGGACTCTCCTTCCACCGTGACGATCCGCAGGGAATAGTGATATTTTCTGGCCAGCGCGATCGCATGGTCGATATGGTCCGTGACTATGGTTCTCCCCAGCAGATATCCCGCCAGTTCCCGGTATTTTTCCTGGGTATGGACCAGATCGCTGGCCAGTCCGATGACGCCGGGCTCCTTCAGGGCTCTGTCATTCTGGAACTGTTCCCGCCGTTTTATGCTGGTCAGGGGCAGGAAGGTGGCTCTTCCATATTTATTCCGTTTTAAATATTCGATCATCCGCTTGGCGGTTTCCTCGTCATCGGTCACGATATTCTGGATGCTGCCGCCCAATGCGGTTTCGATGGCTGTCTCATACGTTTTCTCCACCTTAATCAGATCAGCCACAACGCCGTGGATTCCCTTTTCCCGGTCTTTTTGCTCCATGACCCGGCGGATACTGTTGCCGTATCCGTCATAGCGCTCGGTAATGTTGCGGAGCGCTTCCAGCCTGGACACTTCCCGGTGATACGCGCTCTGCCCGACCGCCTGCTGCTCGTTCTGCCTGCTCAACTGCTCCTGGAGCTGCTCGATTTGTTCTTCCGCTTCCTGACGCCTTGTATTTAACTGCCCGATCACACCGGTTACCTGATCCAGCTCCTCCTGGAAACTATGTATCAGACTATCCTGCTCCGTCTTATGGCTCCGGTTGCGCAGTAATCTCTGGTTTAACTCAGCCCTCCTGATCTGGATCTGCTCCGTCATGGTATCATAGCGCTGCAGTTTTCCCTTCGTGGAGGCCCGCTGGTTCAAAAGCTCGATCACTTCACTTTTGCCCTCGTCGATCAAAGCAGTTATCTGAGCGATCTGCTGCTGGACCTCCAAAAGTGCCGCCTCTGCTTCCGTTCGCACCTGGCCGGCCTCCTGCAGCTGCTCATCCATTCTGGCCTTATCCTCTGCGTATTCAGACCGGGAGGCTTCCCGCTCCCTGATCTCTTTTTCAATCGCTCCTATCCGGTTCTGCAAATGTTCGTCGTTCATCCGGTCCGTATTGATCTGCTCTTTCAGGACACCGATCTGTCCCTCCATCTGCTGTTTTTCCAGATGAGCCGTCCCGGCCTGTTCCTTTAAGGTTTCGATTTCACCGGCGATCTGCTCGATCTTGGTTTCGATCCTCTCATATTCCTGTTTGCTGCCCTCATACCGGCTTCTGGACTGCTCCAGATTGGTCTGGGCATTTTTTAGATTTTCTTCTATTTTTGAAAGCTCCCCGCTGATCCTCTCAGACTCCATCAGGAACATATTCACATCGTATATTTTTAACTCTTCTTTTTTCTTCAGATAGGCCCTGGCGGTCTCAGACTGTTTCTCCAAAGGTCCCAGCTGCTTCTCCAGTTCAGACAGGATATCACATACACGGACCAGGTTCTGCTTCTCGTCCTCCAGCTTCTTCTGCGCCGTAGCCTTTCGCCGTTTGAACTTGACGATCCCGGCGGCCTCATCGAACAGCTCCCGCCTCTCCTCCGGCTTCCCGCTTAGTATCCGGTCGATCTGGCCCTGCCCGATGATAGAGTATCCCTCTTTCCCGATACCGGTATCATAGAACAGCTCATAGACGTCTTTCAGACGGCAGCCGGAACCGTTGATCAGGTATTCGCTCTCCCCTGAACGGTACACCCGCCTGGTAACTGTCACTTCCTCATACTCGATCGGCAGCTGATGATCGGCGTTATCCAGCGTGATCGCCACAGAAGCGAACCCCAGAGGCTTACGGTTCTCGGTTCCGGCAAAGATAACGTCCTGCATGTTGGAACCCCGCAGCTGCTTTGCCCGCTGCTCTCCCAGCACCCAGCGCACCGCGTCGGCCACATTGCTCTTACCGCTTCCGTTTGGCCCGACGATTCCGGTGATCCCGTTATGGAATTCAAACACGGTTTTATGGACAAAGGATTTGAATCCCTGTACTTCAATACTCTTTAAATACATAAGTCACCTACTTATTTCCCTTTAATTTTACAATCGCCAGATAGGCTGCTTCCTGTTCGGCGGCTTTTTTCGTGCGGCCCGATCCCTCGCTGATCACCTCTTCACCGATCTTCGCCCGCACTACAAACTTCTTATTGTGATCCGGTCCCTCTTCCGCGACCAGTTCATAGGAGAGACTCTGCGTGTAATTGCTCTGTACCATCTCCTGCAGGATAGTCTTGCTATCAAAAAAGAGCTGCTTATGTTCGATATCCGTCACAATAAACCGATGGATAAACTCTTTCGCATTAGCAAAACCACCATCCAGATATATCGCCCCGATCAATGCTTCCATCGCATCGGAAACGATAGAACTTCTCTCCCGACCGCCGGTCATATCTTCCCCTTTGCCCAGCAGCAGATACTTACCCAGCTCAATCTCCCTGGTGCAAAAAGCCAGCGTCTGCTCGCAGACGATACTGGCGCGCATTTTCGTAAGATCCCCTTCCGGCAGCGTATCGAACTTCCGATATAAAAATTCACTGGTTATAATCTCCAAAACCGCATCTCCCAAAAACTCCAGCCGTTCATTATTCGTCAGACGGTTTAAGCGGTGCTCGTTGGAATACGAACTGTGGGTCATGGCCTGCCGCAGCAGCAAAGCATCCTGAAAATGATAACCAATCCTTTCTTCCAGTTCCTTGAAATCTTCCTGATTCATAGTTACCTCCTTTTCTTTGTGAGAGTGTTGGGTAATTAGCCCCCGGGATGAGAGACTCCTGTGGGGGGGTGTAGGGGCCCCGGGATGAGAGGGACACGGCGGCGGCCTTGCGGGGGCGGGCGGCAAATCTGCCGGGGACAAATCGCTTCGGCCGGACCTAAGAACGACTAGCTCCGATGGCGGGAGAACCTCTTATTGGCAGGGCCCGGAACAAACTCGCCAAAAAACGGCTCGGACAGTGTTCCGGGCCCTGCGAGGTTCTCCCGACATCTGCGCAAGTCGTTCTAAGGCCCGGCCTCAAGCGATTTGTCCCCGGCAGATTTGCCGCCCGCCCCCGCAAGGCCGCCGCCGTGTCCCTCTCATCCCTGCTTTATCACAGGCCGGTTTTCATGGTCTGTCGGGCTGGGATTGGCAGTGCAGATTTCGATATACAGAGCCTTCTGCACTGGACATGAATCTTGGGTTTCACCGAAGCAGGAGGGAGTTGGGGGGCGGGCGGGCTCTGGGCGCTTACGGCTGGGGCGCGAGGGCGGTTCCCGGGGTGTTCCCGGCGGCCGGGTCCTTTTGTGTCTCCCTGGGAGAGCATAGGACGGCTGAGCATCAGCTTAGTGAAATCGGAAAATCGGGTTCAGGATGCACGGCGGACTTCACGTCCGACGGGCAAGAGCCTCTGAACCGGGAACACATTATGTGTTCCCGGTGAATAGGCTCGGTTCCTGAACCCGGCTTTTCGATTTCTCTTAGCTGTTGCCAGCGCAAGCCCTCTGTTCTCCCAGGGAGACACAAAAGGACCCGGCCGCCGGGAACACCCCGGGAACCGCCCTCGCGCCCCAGCTGTAAGCGCCCAGAGGCCGCCAGCCCCCAGCTCCCTCCGTCCCTCAGTAAAAATACTAATTCACCGCATTCTTAATCTGCTCGACCGCGTCGCTGACCGTAACGATTTTTTCCGCATCCTCGCTGGCGATCTCGATATCGAACTCCTCTTCGATCCCCATGATAATCTGGAATACATCCAGGGAATCTGCACCCAAATCATCTACGAATGTGGTTTCCATCGTGATCTCATCCGCATCCACATTTAATACTTCCGCGATAATCTGCTGTAATTTTTCAAATTCCATTTTTGTTACTCCTCCTTATTTTCCCTCAACACTATTTTTTCTTTGATTTTTTCGTTGATTCTCTGTTCTTTAAATACGACACACTGAATGATGGAATTCGTTACTTCCTTTGCCTTGGAGCTGCCGTGTGTCTTGACAACCAGGCCCTTTAATCCTAACAGCGGCGCACCGCCGTATTCCGAAGCGTCAAAGGATTTTAATACCTTTTTTAACGAAGGCTTCACCAGGAGAGCCCCGATCTTGCCTCTGAATGAGGACAGCATGGCGCCTTTGATCTTACTGATCAGTGTGGCTCCCACCCCTTCGTAGAGCTTCAGTATTACATTCCCGACAAAAGCCTCACAGACGATGACGTCTGCGCCTCCATGGGGAATTTCTCTTGCTTCGATGCTTCCGATAAAGTTGATATCATCGCATTCTTTCAGCAGCGGAAATGTCTCTTTGACCAGCGCATTTCCTTTTTCCTCTTCTGCACCGATGTTGACTATCGCAACCCGGGGGTTCTTAATACCCATCACATGTTCCATGTATACCGAACCCATTTTGGCAAACTGCACCAGATGGGAAGCTCTGGCGTCTACGTTGGCACCGCAGTCGACTAACAGGGATACTCCGTTCTCCGTGGGGATCAACGGCGCAAGAGGCGGGCGTTCCACTCCTTTGATTCTTCCCACAAGCAGCTGTCCGCCTACCAAAATGGCACCGGAACTGCCTGCTGAGACAAAGGCATCCGCCTCCCCTTTTTTAACCAGATTCATGCCAACAACGATAGAGGAATCCTTTTTCTTCCGAATGGCCATAACCGGCGGTTCCGCCGTATCAATGACCTCTGTGGCAGGAACAACCGCTATCTGCTCTTTTTCATAAGTATATTGTGCAAGCTGGCCGTTCACTACCTCTTCCTGCCCTACCAGTAACACCTGTATATCCTTTCTGGTATTGACAGCATCCACAGCGCCTTTGACGATCTCGCCCGGCGCATTGTCACCACCCATGGCGTCTACCGCCACCTTGATGAATTCCTGCATTTGTCTTCCTCCTTGCATATCTATTGTAAAATATACTATATCTGTTTCTATAAATCAATATTTAATTTCGTGCAGAGGAATAAATGAAGGAAGGGAAAGCAAAGACAAGGGAAAACAGCCCAACTAAGCGCGCGGGGCTGTCTTAAGATTTTAGGAAAACGGACGGACATGGAAGGCCGGAAGCCGTCACGCCGCTGCGGTGAGATACTGTTGCAAAACTTCTATGGTGAGTATATAATTTTTTTAACAGCTATTTGTAGAGATGCGTAAATTTTGATATTTAGGAGGGTATTATGGAAAGTGAAAAAAAGATGCCCAGCTGTCCCGTGGAGATGACGCTTCAGTTGATCGGTGACAAGTGGAAGGTTCTGATTATCCGTGACCTGATGGAGGGTACGAAGAGATTTAACGAGCTTATGCGTTCTGTAACGGGGATTTCTCAAAAAGTGCTGACCAGTCATCTGCGCGCTATGGAAAAAGCAGGGCTTGTGAACCGGAAAGTTTATGCCGAGGTCCCTCCCCGGGTGGAATACTCACTGACAGAAACCGGATTTAGCTTAAAACCGATCCTGGATTCTATGGTGGCCTGGGGGATGCATTATAAAGAAACTTTGGAAAATTAGGTTGTAAATGAAGGCTGTTGTTTGATTTGCGGAGTGTTTTATTTCATAGGAGCCATTTTCCTAAGTGCAAAAAAAATCAAGTATTCAATTTTCATTGAATGCTTGATTTTTCCTGGTCTTTTAATTAATCCTGAGCAATGATCTCTTTTTTGTTGTAAGAACCACAGCTCTTGCATACTCTGTGAGGCATCATCAGTTCTCCACATCTGCTGCATTTTACCAGATTGGGAGCGCTCATTTTCCAGTTAGCTCTTCTTTTATCTCTTCTAGCTTTGGAAGATTTATTCTTCGGACAGATTGACATAGGTTACACCTCCTCATCATCGCGATTCTATCGTGAATTATTGAAAATATCAAGTATTTTGGCCATCCTGGGATCCAACTCCGTCATGTCGCAATCACAGGCGCCCTCGTTTAGATTTTTTCCGCATTTGCGGCAGATCCCCTTGCAATCCTCCCTGCACAGAATCTTCATCGGCCAGTTCAGTATGATCTCATGAAAGACCATAAGATCCACATCCAGCTTATAACCATCCAGAAAACTGCATTCATCTAATTCCCTGCGCCGGGCTTCTTCATCGATCTGAAGATCAAACCCTCTGCTGATGCTCAGATGAAATCTCCGATCCACATCCGCCAGACACCGGTCACATGGTATACGGACCGTTACATCTGCCACCGCTTCGATCAGGACTTCCTTCTTACTGACGTGGGTCACCGTCAGTGAAACAGGGGTTTTGGCAACAACCGGAAATTCTTCCCCCTGATACGTAACCGCATTCAGCTCTAATGGGACTTCTCTGTGAATAACTTTATTTTCACCGGATAGTACTTCTGTCAAGTCAAATAACATGGTTATCTCCTACACACCTACACAATTATACATAGCCCTGCTTCGTTTGTCAACATAATTTTCCAGCCGCTGACAAACGAAAAGGCTGTTTTTGTTTTATTTCTGTACCAGAGACAGAGTTTCTCTTGCGATGGCAAGTTCTTCATTGGTGGGGATGACCATAACCTTCACTTTGGAATCGGGAGTGGAGATCACCAGATCCTCGCCTCTCTTGGCGTTCTGCTCCTGATCCAGCTCGATTCCCAGATATCCCAGATATGCACAGATATCGTTGCGGACATAGCGGTTATTCTCGCCCAGCCCTGCGGTAAAGCAGATCACGTCTACCCCGTTCATAGCGGCCGTATAGGCACCGATGTATTTCGCCACACGGTAAGCGAATACCTTCATGGCGCGGATCGCATCCTGATTTCCTGCCAGATAGGCATCCTCCAGATCCCTGAAGTCGCTGGTCATCTCAGAGACACCCAGAACACCGGATTTTTTGTTTAATACGTTCATCATCTCATCGATATCCAGATTTTCTTTCTTCATGATAAATTCCATGATAGCCGGATCGATATCTCCGGAACGGGTTCCCATGATCAATCCTTCCAGAGGGGTCAGCCCCATGGAGGTGTCTACAGATTTGCCGTTCTTTACTGCGGATACAGATGCTCCGTTACCCAGGTGGCAGACGATAGTCTTTAAGCTGTCATAAGGTTGTCCCAGGACTTCAGCCGCCCGTTTGGATACATAGCTGTGGGAGGTTCCGTGGAAACCGTATCTTCTGACTTTATATTTTTTATAATATTCGTACGGAAGTCCATACAGGAAGGCTTCTTCCGGCATGGTCTGATGGAATGCGGTGTCAAATACACCAACCATGGGAGTATTGGGCATGATCTCCTGGCAGGCTGCGATACCGATCAGGTTTGCAGGATTGTGTAAAGGAGCCAGCTCGTTGCACTCTTCCACCGCTTTGATTACTTCGTCATCAATGACGGTGGAGCAGGCGAACTTCTCGCCGCCGTGTACCAGACGGTGTCCTACCGCACCGATCTCGTCCATGTTTTTCACCACTCCGGTCTCGGGGTTCGTGAGCGCGTCGATTACCATCTTGATCGCCTGGGTATGGGTCGGCATCGGGGATTCCGTTACGGTCTTCTCTTTGCCCGCCGGCTGATAAACGATCCTGCTGCCGTCGATTCCGATTCTCTCGCAGAGACCTTTCGCGATGACATCCTCGGTATCCATATCGATCAACTGATATTTTAAAGAAGAGCTTCCACAATTGATTACTAATATTTTCATTCTATCTTCCTCCTGGAATTCAGATCCTGTTTTTTTAATCTCTATCTTCTGTCCCTATTTATAAGGAGACCTGCTCTGCCGTCCGCTTTCTTATTTTACCTGTGCCTGTACGGAAGTGATCGCTACCACCCCTACGATATCCTCCGCGGAGCAGCCTCTGGACAAATCATTGACTGGTTTTGCAATCCCCTGGGTTACCGGGCCATAAGCCTCCGCTTTCGCCAGACGCTGCACCAGCTTATATCCGATATTTCCAGCATCCAGATCGGGGAATACCAGAACATTCGCTTTACCCGCCACCTCACTGCCAGGCGCCTTAGAAGCCCCGACACTTGGAACGATGGCTGCGTCTAACTGAAGTTCTCCATCCAGTTTCAATTCCGGATGTGTTTCTTTTGCAATTCTGGTCGCTTCCACTACCTTGTCCACGTCCGCGTGTTTAGCGCTTCCCTTGCTGGAATGAGACAGCATCGCCACGATCGCCTCTTTTTGTACCAGCAGTTCAAAAGACTCCGCAGAGGAAGCAGCGATAGCCGCCAGCTTCTCAGGATCCGGATTCTGCTCCAGACCGCTGTCCGCGAATATAAACGTACCGTCCGCGCCATATTCACAGTTGGGAACCACCATCAGGAAGAACGCGCTGACCAGTTTTGTACCCGGTTTTGTCTTCAGGATCTGAAGGCTGGGACGCAGGGTGTCCGCGGTAGAATGGCAGGCACCGGAAACCATTCCGTCTGCATCTCCCATTTTAACCATCATAACTCCATAATATAAGTAATTATTCAATAATAATTTTTCAGCCTCTTCCCTGGTCATGCCCTTCGCCTGTCTCAACTCAACCAGCTTCTCAATATATGCGGGCGTCTTATCCGACGTGGCCGGATCAACAATCACGGCACCGGTCAGGTCCAGACCTTGTCCCACTTCTGCAACCGCTTTTTCGCTGCCAACCAGAATCAGGTCTGCAATCCCCTCTTTTAAAATCTGAGCAGCAGCTTCGTAAGTACGCCGGTCCTCTGTCTCCGGCAAAACGATCGTCTTTTTGTCCGCCTTTGCCCGCTCTTTAATCGTGTCAATAAATCCCATAATCAATATGGCTCCTTTCCTTCGAACCCATCTCAGGGCTCCTTTTATCACAGTTATCAATATTATACCCCTTTTAAAATAGAACGTAAAGGCAAAACCTTGTATTTTTCGCAGTACGTTGGGTGGTGGGGCTGCTTGGGAAGTTTTGCTGTGATGGGGGCGGGAAGAGAGCGGCGCGGCAGCGGACCGGTGGGCGGGGACCCATCTCGTGGGGACAAATCGCTTCGGCCTGACCTAAGAACCTGTAACTCCGATGGCGGGAGAACCTCTTATTGGCAGGGCCTGGAACAAACTCGCCACAGGACGGCTCGGACAGTGTTCCAGGGGTTCTTTCTGAGAGTTGGGTATAGCCTGGTAACCGGAATGCCCGCATACTTATATATTAAGCCGGTTGCGGGCATTCCGGTTATCAGGCTATACCCAACTCTCAGAAAGAACCGTTCCAGGCCCTGCGAGGTTCTCCCACCATCTGCGTAACAAGTTCTAAGGTCCGGCCTCAAGCGATTTGTCCCCACGAGATGGGTTCCCGCCCACCGGTCCGCTGCCGCGCCGCTCTCTTCCCTTGGTTCTTACAGAGCCAGGTTCCATGTACCGAAAGGCTTGTAGATACGAATGGAGTGTCTATGGCTTTTCTCACCAAAGCAGGAGCGTGCAGGCACAGGGGGTGGTTCCGGGGCTGTCTGCGGCCTGGACGGGTTCCCGGCTTGCGGCTGGGGCGGGCGGTATCCGGGGATGCTTCCGGCGGCCGGGTCCTCTTGTGTCTCCCCGGGAGAGCATAGGGCGGCTGCGCATTCGCTTAGTGAAATCGGAAAGCCAGGTTCAGGATGCACGACGGACTTCACGTCCGGCGGGCAAGGGCCTCTGAACCGGAAACACATCATGTGTTTCTGGTGAATAGGCCCGATTCCTGAACCTGGCTTTTCGATTTCACTTAGCGAATGCCAGCGCAAGCCCTCCGCTCTCCCGGGGAGACACAAGAGGACCCGGCCGCCGGGAGCATCCCCGGATACCGCCCGCCCCAGCCGCAAGCCGGGAACCCGTCCAGGCCGCAGACAGCCCCGGAACCGCTCCCTGTGCCTGCACGCTCCGGCCCTCAGCCCCTCGCCCCCCTTCAGCCATCACTCTCTATCTGGTCCTGGAAGAGGGTTTTCTCTACGATCCGGGCTGCCATGGCGACCAGCTCCGCACAGGGACGTTTCTGGTAGTACTGGGGCGTACGGGCTTCGGGGGCGGCGCTGGTTTCCGGCTTGTTCAGGCCCAGGAGCTCGTGGCAGACGATGGAACCGTTTTGCTCTTTGAATTCTTCCGCCATGCGGCGGACCAATTCGTAGTTTTCTTTCTTGGCCTGTTGGTTTTTGCTGTCGGGATTGCCGTTTGACATGCCGGCCAGGAGGGTCATGCCTGAGACAGTACCGCAGACTTCCCGCATACGGCCAAAACCTCCGCCGAAACCGCAGGATATCTTAAGGGCGGTTTCCTGGTCTATGTCAAATAGGTCCGCGTATGCGGTGAATACAGCCTGGGAACAGTTGTAGCCTTCCTTGAACAGACGGACGGCTTCGTCGACTCTGCTTTTCATATGTTTCCTCCAGCGGCGCATTTACTGCGTCATTTATTCTATAGATAGGTAGGTAGGTATCTTTTTCGCCATGTAATTATATGGTAATCATCGGTAACAGGTTCCCATGGTTACATGTTGCCTGCGAGTTTGTCTTTGATGACGCCGAAGCATTCGCGGACCATGTAGTTGATCTGCAGGATCGGGTCTCCGGGGGCAGGAATACCGCTTATCTGGGTCAGCCCCTGTCTGCGGCCGATACTGACGGCCCGGTAGATATGGAAGTTGTTGGTTACGACGGCTGCGGATGGATTTTCTCCCTGCATGAGGGCTATGCTGAATTTCAGGTTTTCGGCGGTGTTGGTGGACCGGTTTTCCTGCAGCATGCGGGAAGCGGGAATGCCTTTTCCGTATAGGTAATCGTACATGGCCTGGGCTTCGGAGATGTCTTCCCCTGTTCCCTGTCCGCCGGAGAGGATCAGTATAGTGTCCGGATGCTCCTGGTAATAAGCATAAGCCGCATCCAAACGGTGGCGCAGGGCTTTGCTGGGAACCCGGCCTTTTACCTGGGCTCCCAGTACTACGGTGTAATCAACAGTCTCAGTGGTCTCCTGGTTCATTCCTCCAATGATAAAACCTTCAATGATGCCGAAGATCAAAAGAATGGCAGCGATGAAGGTTATGAGGCTTATGCCCGCCCAGTTTGGAAGCTTTATGGATAGAGCATGGTGTTTTTTGTATTCCAGCAGCGCGTATATGCCGATAAAAATGATACCGCCGGCCAACCAGAGCCAGGAAAAAGAGGCCCGCCAGCCGGCGTATAGAATTATAGTAATATAATATAGAAGAAACACGATGCCGGATAGGAGAAAGAAAAATCCCATCTTATCTTCCGCAGCATTTCTTGTATTTTTTTCCGCTTCCGCAGGGGCAGGGATCGTTTCGGCCGACTTTGGGGCCTTCACGGCGGAATGTCTGGGCTGCCTTCTGCTCTTTATAGTATTGCTTTAGCTGTTCCTCGGTAAAGATTTCTTTCCACTGGGGCAGTTCATAGAGCCAGTCTGCCTTAGCGTCCACCATATTTTTATAGAGCTTTTCTTTGTCGAATTCCAGGCTGACCTGGGTGTCCTCTTCCATCTCCTCAATCGGATTAGGAGTCTTTAAGCTGTCGTTGATTCCATCCAGGAATCCTACCATAGTCATAACATCGATCTCGTATTTTTCTGCCAGTTCTTTGACGGTTCCGGTTACCGCGGTGTCCGGGGCGTCTAGGAGCTGCTCATAGATTCCTTTTTCAATCTGGAAGTACTCGGTCCAGAAATCCTGTAATTTTGCTTTGTCGGCATTCTGATCGTATGCCCTGTCTCTCCACTGATCTAATAATCCCATATTTCTTACTCCTTCGTGTCTCCTATGAGCGGCCTAAGGTCCGTCATAAGATTTGATTTTGATTAACGGTTATAGTATATACCATTTTACCTTATTTTTCAAAAGATATTTCACGGTTCAGCTCTCCCCTGAAATCTTTTCCGTATTTATCCGTGACCGCGGTGTAGTAGACATCGGATGCCCAGATGTCCTGTTCCAGCATCCGGTAGAACTTCTCATCCATCTGGCTTTTGGCTCCGGATAACTTGGTAACCATGGGAATCTCGCTTCTTTCCTTGATGGCGGACAGCAGATCCCGGGCGGAACGGCGCAGGCCAAGGACTTTGGCATAGCCAATATACCCGTTGTGTACCCAGTCGGCCACGTCGTCACTTCGGATCTCCAGCAGAATATGGAGGAGGGAACGGCAGACACGGGTATAAGTCAGCTGCCTGGTCTTGATGTGGTCCGCAAAGGAACTGAAGCTTTTATAATGGTTTAGTTCCTTTTGGATGCGGGACGACAGATCACTGGAAATATCCTGATATTCACTGATGGGCGGCTGTCCTCTCAAAAGCAGTTTGTATTTTAACATGGAGGAAAAATCATCCTCGTAGATTGGACAGGTGGTCTTATATTCCTGTTCCAGAATTTCAAATACAGATTCCGGAACCTGGTCTCTGAAATCATCGGGTGCTCCGCCGCTGTGCAGGGTCTCCCGGATGGCGGTGGCGGAACAGATCGGCTGGTCTATGGATCTGTCATGGTATCCGGCGCTGATGCGTTTTACTGATATGGGAATGATCGAACTGTTTCTATTATATAGCGCTTTCCGGTATTCCAGGGCCAGAATATTATTCGGCTGTTCCAATACGCAGGCAAGCTCTGGACTATCCAGGCAGGCGGTAAGGGCCTGGCTTCTTGCGGCCGGATAGGTCAGCCCCTCCTTTAATGCGGACCGTATCCGGTTGGATACTTCTTCCGGTTCATCCGCCAGGATGGCAGCTGCCCTGCCAAGAAGGGTATCATCCTCCGTCTCGCAGCCAAAGCTCAGATAGTCCACCACGTGCAGTTTGTCCAGAAGTGCAACGGCGCCGGAGGCAAAGTATTCGGCACTGCCGGTGGCGTAACAGACCGGCAGCTCGATCACCAGGTCCGCACCGTTTAACAGCGCCATCCTGCTGCGGGCATATTTATCTATGAGCGCAGGAACTCCGCGCTGAAGAAAGTTTCCGCTCATGACGACGACCACATAGTCGGCCCCGGTTTTTTCTTTGGCAGCTTGCAGGTGGTACAGATGGCCGTTGTGGAATGGATTGTACTCCGCGATGATTCCTACCGTTTTCATGGTTACCCGCTCCATTTCTGTCCGATTGGCTCAGGATACAAAGATCCTGAACCGTGGAAAATGATCTGAGATGTTATTATCTTATTTCTTTCTATTTATACTGTCAACGCGGGGAAAAATAAATTTTTTAAATTTTTTTACAACTTTTGTATAAAAGTCAAAAAATCTTCCTATAATATGATTAATCTCACAGATGATTTGGCAGCGAAGCCAGGTTGTTTGTAGATTAACAATTGCGTATGCTCTTTGCCGCTGCCGCATCCCCCCCTTTAGGCAGCGGGAAATACGAAAGACAAATTAATACTTATCCTCCCCTTTTTTAAGCGAAACCCTTGATTTATCAAGGGTTTCGCCGTTTGTACGAGCAAAAGTTAATAAAAGTTCAAATAATAAATATTATAAGGGACTAATAAAGTTTACCATTTTATTAGTCCCCTATATTTATTGACTACTATCTAATAAAATAATTTTTTTAATTAATGCAAACATCGCAGGTTGAGTTTCATAAGTACCACTGTATTGAATTTTAACCAGCCGCCCCACATCACTTTCTGATAAGCTTATTCGAGTATTCTCTTCATTTCTAATATCCAATTCGTTCATTCCTATCGAATAAAAAGAATTCTTTTTATTTACGTCCTTTACCATAATTTCAACACTGTTATACTCTGTAATCTGGCATACCATAGTTGAATATTTAGGACGATTCATGTAATTTTTTATAGTTAATGTTACATAAACAACTAAACAGAATCCTATCAAAAAGAGTATTGTGTAAGCTAAACTTTTTTTCATATCATCTCCTTGTGAACTAAATTTCATTGAGTACCTAACACATAAGGTTCACCAGGGTCAACGTTATTTGTCCGATACTGATACATTACTTCAATCAATTCTGTTGTTATCCGAGCTGCGCAGTTACGGTTACTATACTCTATTGCTTCACCTACATGAACACCTAATGCAACCCAACCATTTTCGTCCCAGTAAACATATAATGGAGCACCACTATCGCCATTTGCTGTATCCACGGTATGATCTAGGATCTGCCCGTTATCCGCTACAATCATGCCCATAGCTCTGTAGAGTTCAACCCCATTTTGACTTAAATCACCGGGATAACCTGTGACTAGACCACCATTGTCAACCAAACTTCCCATTTGGTAACGAGCACCAAAGTATCCGTACTGTAGCCCAATATCTTGATCAGCAATTAAAATAGCATAATCGTGTCTGACTCGAGGCAAATTACGTTCTTTTTGATCAATATAAATTTGTGGAACAATTACATCAGTAATATTTACATCTGGATACGATATTTCATCCCCGTTGCGTGCCGGTTCAAATTTCACGGATGTTGGAAAAGATTCAAATTCATGTCTATATACAGCATGTGCCGCTGTCATAATCACATTTTTACCGAACAACCAACCCGTAGCACTATAAGATTGAATACCCTCGGGAGTATCATATGTAATAACTACACGTCCAATTCTGGAATAAGGATTCGTTTGATATGCATTATGAACTCGTACCCTGGTATCGGTACCGATAATTATTCTAGGCGACGCGGTTAATTGTGTAACCGTCCCTTCAAAATCAGGTAATACTCTTACCGCCGAAGTTCCCACATATGGCATACTCTGTCTGAACGCTTGCTGATCAGATAGATTCCAAGTGATCAGCGAAACAAGCGGAACGTCTCGAGTTGCTGCAAAAGCGCCAATAGAATTTAACACTAAAGACATCATAAGTACAACACTAAAAACAATTGACATCCATGATTTCTTCTTCACTATATCACAATCCTTTCCACTATTTAGTTTTTGAGTTTAATGATACCATTTCAGAATTTGTAAAGATATCAGACCATCCCTATCACTTCCCCTCATTCTTTTAATTTATTTAGCAAAATAAATCAAGTGAATGTATAGTGATAAGAGGTATACGAATAGCAGAAAGTTAACTGTTATATATATTATACCACCATGAATCATTTAAAATGTCAATAATTGTCAAAGTCCTTGTTCCTTATTGTATCATATTTTATTATTTTCCCATACCATAGTTTTCATTACCATTAAAAATTAATCATTTGATAGATCAAATATTTCTCCCTCTTAAATAGAGGTAATATAAACCACACATATACAAATAAATGATCACTAAATCATTTCACCACCAGTTCGGAGAGAACCTTCAATACTTCTGAAAATTCATCTGTATCTGTACGCTGGGCATTATCATCGTTGGCTATCTGTTTAATACGTTTCAATTTTTGCTAATCTAATTATAGGAGGTATTAAAATTGTACTGTTTCGAAAAAAGAAAGAAGAAAAAAAGGCATACTGCTGTGATGTTACCTGTGACGCTAACATAATGGCGCAGGCAGAAACGGTAAGTACCTAACGCTTTATGACCTTGTGCCCTGGTATCGGTACCGAAAATTATTCCAGAAGGCGCATTTAATTGTGTAACCGTCCCTTCAAAATCGGGTAATACTCTTACCGCCGGATTTTCTCACCTATGGCATTCTCTGTCTGAACTCCTGCTGATCAGTGAGAGAATCACCTGATTGTCCTGCCTTTTTACCGCTGACATGCTCCTCCAGGCTATTGAAACGACTTTAATTCCGTAAAGGATCTTCTCTGTAGGGAATCTTCTCTCTGGGGAAGGACTATCGCTTCCACTTCCTGAATACCCAGACCGCTTAAATAGCGAGCGACATAACCGGTCTCCGCTATCTGCAGTTCCTCCAGGCAGGCGGAAAAGCCGGCCGCGTCCGCACGGGCCAGGAAGTCAATCATCGACTCCAGATAAGGAAGAAAATAGCGGTTCGTCTGCTTCCGATCCCCATGCAGATTCCACAGAGGAAATCCCCAGAAAAGCTGGCGCGCCAACTCGGTATATACTGTACAGATTAGCGGATACGGGGCATTATGAGATATAAATTCATAGATGGTATATAGCAAAATGTTATAACTATCGGATCGCCTGATTTTCTCCAGCTTTTCTATCCACTGGCTGCGGGAATGGCTGCTGATGGATTTTAAAGTGATTTGAGCGCAGTCACGGCAGGAGAAGGCTAAAATATGGAAACTCTGTAAAAATTCCAGCAACCGTTTTTGAATCAAAGGGTCTGTTAAATCGCAGTTCTCAGCACTGTCCAGAGACGACAGCACCTTTGTACCCACTCCGTTGACCGATTGCGTAGCCCCGAGCTTATTAAGCAGCGCTATGGTCCGGCGGACAGTATTGAGGCTGACCTGTTTTTCCAGGGCCAGTGTTTGAGGCGGGGGCAGGTAATCTCCGGCAGGATAGACTCCTTCGCGGATCGCTATCAATAATTCTGTACACAGGGAATAGCAGACCTGAGAAGTCTTTTTATAAAGATTCCAGCTAAAGCCAATTTGTTCGCCCCCGGTCTCTTGGGGGATGTATTTATGATAGAAAGTGTGCAGACCTTCGTAATATTTCTCCGTGCTCGCTTCCCCGGCATTCCAGAGGGCTTCCCAATCTTTTTCCCGAACCGCCCGGATACTGTCCAAAAGAGGGCTGACACCAGCGTTTATCGGTGGTAAGTTCTGACGGATACTGACCAATGGTCCCTGAAAGAACAGGAATAAATGCCATAATAGCTGTAAAAGCATATCGTTGCCCAGCGGACTATATAGCAGCTGAAGCTGACGGGACATCCTGTATATCGGTGCTATATCTTTTATTCTGGAGAGCCGTTCCAGCTCATCGAGATTCTCCCGGGTGGCAGTCTTTAACGCGAACCATTGTGCAAAATTGGCCAGCATCCCTGCCGACTGTGCAAAAGCGAGCAGCGGCTCCCTCCGGCAGGAAAAGTATTGCCGGAAATTCTGACGGATTTCTTCGTCCGTGTATTGAATCTTTACCGTGGCTCCCACACAGGTTCTTAAGGTTATATAACCATCTTCTTTTAACCGCAGGTATGCAAGACGCACGGTATCAACGGAAGCCAAAAAATAGGTACTCGCCTCTTTGATCGTAGGAAGAGAATCCCCGCAGCGATGCATCCCGAACTCGATCTGCATCTTCAGCAGCTCATATATAATTTGCTGTAATGCTCTTCCTTTTGGCATTGAAATCCCTCCCTTTGATTTAAAATCAAGCAAATTATATCACACAAAACCTCTTTTTTGTATATTTTTGGGTATATACCGGATACTTTCTCACAAACCCTTATTTTTCAAACCTATATAGTTGGATAAATCCTATACTTGTACAGTTGCTATTTGTATTTTGTTTTGATATACTTTATTGGTAAGTGAGTAAGGAAAGTGTATACCGATTTCTTTTAAGAGCCTTTGCCCATGACACGGGCAAGGGCCTTTGGGAAATTTCTTAAATAAGGAGGCTGCATATGGCTCAACCATTGAAAAATAACTATGGGGTGGAACTGACCGGCGGTGATGTTTCTGAGGATTATGAACTGCTGATGAACACCATGCAGGTCAGCGTCAGCAAACATATTCTGGATGAGCATTTTACTGCCATCTGGAGTAACGCCTTTTACTATCAGCTGATCCGTTATCCCAAAGAGGAATATGAGGCTTTATTCCATAACCGCCCGGACCTCTATTATCCATACCATCATTACGAGGAAGAGCTTCGTAAAATTCAGGAAGTCGTGCTGGATGCCATAGAAACGGGAAAAACAGAGTACAGCCTGACTACCCGGATGCCGGTGAAGGGCGGCGGGCATGTCTGGGTACAGCTGCACGGTGTGATTACCAAAAACATGTTCGACGGCTATCCGGTTGCCTATTCCGTATTGGTTAACATCGATGACACGGTAAAGATGCAGCAGGCCCAGTCCATTACCTACAACAATATCCCCGGCTTCGTGGCAAAGTACCTGATCAGGGATTATCTCCATATTGATCTTCTGGAGGCAAATAAACAATTTACAGAGTTTTTTGGGACCACTCAAACCCGTTCTGTGGACGATCAGCTTTTCCGGATGAATGTGGAATCCAACAAGGAATCGATTATCCCACAGATGGAGCAGGTTCAAAGAGGCGAACATGTCCGTTTTCTGGCCCGCCTCCAAAACCGGGAGGGAAAATCTCTCTTCATGCAGGCCAACGGCGACTGTGTAGACTGGATCGATGGCTCTCCGGTCTATCTTCTGACCTATATCGACGTGACCGATCTGACGGAGCTGCGCCAGATGCAGGAGAAGCTTCAGGAGCAGAAACAGCAGCTGCAGGATGCCCTGTTCAGTGCGCAGAAGGCCAATTCCGCCAAGCGGGATTTCCTGTCCCGTATGTCCCACGAGATCCGCACGCCGATGAACGCCATCATTGGCATGACGACCATTGCCGCGGCCCATCTGGATGAACGGGCCCGCATTGAGGACTGCCTGGAAAAGATCAGTTTCTCCTCCAAACATCTGCTGGCTCTCATTAATGATATTTTGGATATGTCCAAGATCGAGGACGGCAAGCTGACCATCAATCGGGCGCCTTTTTATCTCAAACAAGTACTGGATTCCGTCTCCACGATCATCTATACGCAGGCGGCCGCGCGGGGAATCGACTTCAAAGTGTCCGTGCAGGACATGGAGGAGGAAGAGCTTCTGGGCGATTCCATGCGGGTCAACCAGATCTTAATCAATCTCCTGTCCAACGCGGTGAAATTTACACCGGAGCATGGAAAGGTACAATTGGAGGTAAAAAGGCTGGACCGGCGCGACAACAGCATAAAGCTTTGTTTTACTGTCAGTGATACCGGCCGGGGAATGAGCGAAGAATTTTTAGAACGGCTCTATCAGCCGTTTGAACAGGAAAACACCATTGGCGGCACTGGACTTGGGATGCCGATTACTAAGAATCTGGTCGGTCTTTTGGACGGTACCATCTCTGTGAGAAGTGTGCCGGACAAAGGCACTACCTTTTCGGTGGAGCTTCCCTTTGGGGTATCCCAAAGGCAGCCGCCTCTGACCTATCCTGCCATGGGCACTCTGCGTGTCCTGGTAAGCGATGATGACCCGGATGACTGTACCTATGCGACCCTGCTGCTGGATAAATTCGGCATCAAGCCCAAATGGGTGCAAAGCGGCAGGGAGGCGGTTGCGGAGATTCGCCAGACTTATGACGCAGGGGAAAATTACGACATCTGCCTCATTGACTGGCAGATGCCGGAGATGGACGGCGTCGAAACCACACGCCAGATCCGCCGGATCGTCGGATCGGATACCCTCATTATCATTCTGACAGCCTATGATTACGGTGAGATCGAGACAGCTGCCAGGGAGGCTGGCGCTAATCTCTTCCTCTCGAAGCCGCTGTTCGCATCCTCCCTGTATAACGCTTTGATAAGCGCAACCGAAATGGGAGCCCCCCTTCCCAAACCTCACGCATTGATCAAATCCAATTCGCTGGCCGGAAGAAAAATCCTTGTAGCGGAGGACAATGATCTGAATCTGGAAATTGCCGTGGAAATATTGAGTATGGCCGGTGCGGACGTGGACAGCGCTCACACTGGAAAGGAAGCCGTCGATTGGTTTCTCAGCTCTGAAGGAAGAACCTGCGACGCCATTCTGATGGATATCCAGATGCCGGAGATGGACGGATACCAGGCGGCCAAGGCGATTCGCCGCTGTGCCTGCCCCAATGCCGGCACGATCCCTATCATCGCCATGACCGCGAACGCCTTCCGGGAAGATGTGGATGCAGCTTTGGCCGCCGGTATGGACGCCCATGTGGCAAAACCTATTGATGTGGAAGAACTGTACCGGACACTGGGGAAATGCTTGAAAGATATTAAATGACAATGAAATGATTATAGTAAAGTACAGGGCCATTGCCTTTAAGGCACTGGCCCTGTTTCCAAAATCGGCAGCAATTATTTCACAACGTCCCAGACAGTAAACCAGCACTCCGGGGTGAACTACAAGTTCATCGGATTATATCCGCTCCTGCACTCCTCTTTCATAAAATATCCCAGCAAAGACCAGCCCCAAAATGGGTTCAGTCCCGTTCCTTCTCCGGTTTCGGTTATATAATATTCCCGGTCGCCGGATTTTTCAATCAGTTCCCGGGTCTTAACCGCAATCGTCAACGCAATATCCGGATACCCATAAGCCAACAGGCCGTGCATGACCATATAGTTTGTCGGTACCCAAGTATTAGCCCGCCAATTGCAGCCGATATCTGTGTCCAGGTGAACCGGACTGTAGTAAGGCTCGGATGCCGCCAACGCAGGCAGCGGATAAGGACGCCAGAATTCCTCTGGATTCAGAATATGCTGCTCAACCAGCCGGCCTGCCTGTTCTTTCTCAGCGATCCCGGCCCATAGCGGCAGCAGTCCGGATACGGATTTGACCCGGATCGCTTCGCCGGACCGCATATCCCGGTCATAAAAGTAACCGTCCTCTTCGTCCCACATCGTCAGAACTGCTGTTTTTCTGATGTTTGCGATCAGACGATACTTCCCGGCTCTTTCCTGATCCCCATAATATCTGCAGATATCCGCGAATGCCAGACATTCCCTGTACAGGTAGCAGTTCAGGTCCACTCCTTCACAATAATCAGACCGCCATACACCGGCCCGCTCGTGCTGATCGTCCATGCCGGTTTCCACAGAACTTCTCCAATAGGACAGATTATTATTATCCGGATCCCTTGCATACAGCCAGTAATCCAGGGATCTTTGCAGTTTCCTGTAATTTTCTTCTTCCAGCCAGTCCAGATGCCCGTCATGGCGCAGACACAACAGCGTAATCTGGGACAGGAACGGTTTTACCATTTCGAAATCCTCTTCTCCGGAATAACCGTTTTGTATCGCTCTCTTGGTGAATCCATCCTCCTGCTGGAAGGCTAAGTAAATCAGGACCGCATTTCTCATACGCACCGTATCCTGACCCATATAAAGCTGTACGATTCCTTCAAAATACTGATCCCAATCATATAGTGTCGTGTTGGCATAGCCCGTATAATACGAAAGACCCGTTTCCTCATTTACCGCCAAACCGTGATCCATCAGCTCCCTAATCCGTATACGTTCTTTTTCGGTCAGGCTTGACGCAATCTTCTCCATCATCGTTTGTTCCATTTGCTCCATCATCTGCCCCTTCCTTTTTTCATTTGCTTCATCATCTGCCTATCCCTGCGCTCAGTCTGGTCTATGATTGTATGATCTATTCTCTCCATATAATCTCCTATTCCCAGCAGATTCCCGGCATTTTCCGGATCTTAACTCCATCCGGCGCGCTCACACTGGCATGTATCGTACCGTCCTCATCCTGTCCGGCCGAAATGCAGACCTCACCGTAAGGAGTGGGAAAGCTTCCTCTCACCCATTTCAGGTCGCCCAGTTTCGGTTCCGCCCCGATCAGTTTGCATCCGGGCTCCAGCACTTTCAGGCCCAGTACGTTCTCCGTCAGCCAGGGTGTGACACCCGATGCCCATCCATGGCAGAGACTGTGCCGGTAACCTTTGTAACAGTATCTCCCGAAGGTTCCGTGAATGTCCACCTCCTCCGGGTTTTCGACCAGGCTGTCGATCGGAGCCGCGTGCTCCATCCATTCCACATCAAAATCCTCCCAGAATGTCGTGGCCCCCAGGCGGAGCATTCCCCCCCAGTAATCCCGGACGCAGTCCAAACATCCCGTCAGGTCCCCCGCCATAGATCGGGCGGTTAGAATATAATATCCCATAAAAGTTGACATTCCCTTCGCCCCGCCTGCCTTCAGCAGATTTTCGTTGGCGGTATCAGCGTCCAGGAGTCCGGCCATGACCAGAAGAGCGGCGGCCTGTTTGGACTCTTTATAATCAGACGGATATTTTTTAAGTCTGATCAGGTCTTCCCCGCAGCGCAGTTCATATTCTTTCTCTCCCAGGATCTGAAAGATTCTCTGAAGTTTCTGCGTCGCAATGGTATGCAGTGCCTGGAGTCCGGCATCCACCACCACAGTGTCTGCATGGGAAGGCCAGTCCAGGAAACGAATCTGAGGGGTGGTATCTTTGCCGTTTTCATCGATGGCCTCTGAGAGCTGATCACTGAGTCTTTGCAGATAATCACGGTTGGATTTTAAGTATTCCAGGTCATTGGTGTGCAGGAAATAATCATGGAGGATCAGTATCCACCACATAGAATAAGCAGGGTAGCCGTTCATCCATCCCGGCAGCGGCGTCTCCTCTTTTACGAAATCCAGGCTCCGGGTGATACTTAAATCGGAACCGAATACCGCCTGTATCGTAGTGATCTCCGGATGCATGTCTCCGACCCACACCAGCCGGTCCCGTTTAATCCCGTCCCAGATGTAGTCCTGCATATTCAGATGTACCGTATAGGCCCCTGTATACCAGATCCGGTTCAGCAGCTCATCGTTGCTTTGAAAGCTTCCCCGATATGGAACATCCTTGATGATCAGCACTGCCTTCACGGTTTTCAAGACCAGTTCCGCCTGCTCTTCCATCAGGTCAAGCCGTACGAAGCGGAATCCCGTCTCCCCCACCGGCGTCATGCTCATGCTGCCTATATTCGTGAGTATATCCCGATTGGCGTGATCATTCGTGGCATTTTTATCATCTCCGATATCGCTCATGGCTTCCATCGCAGATTCACCGAAACGGACCCTGACTTTCGCCCCCGTTCCTTTATTTTCCTTCCACGCGGATATGATAATCCCCCCGTGGATCTCCGCACCAAAGTCCAGCAGTACGCCTGCCTTTTTCCCGTTGTTTCTCAGAATACAGGGATTCTTGGCCTCCAAAGAGATCTGGACCGACCGGTCCAGCAGCAGCGCACTGCTGTTTTCCACCTGCGCGCCTTCCTCTTCGGTCTGCCACAATATTTTCCGGGGACACAGATAAATACGTTTTCTTACATCCTTATCAGCAGCCGGCCGGATATTATTTTCTATTATATTCAAAAAACTTTGACCGTCTTTTTTTTCTATTTTCATTATTATACTTCCTCCAGTAGCGCATTTACCGCGCCTATTTCCACTTCAGCATTCGATGGGCATAGTAAACGGAGCCCAGAATCAGCATTCCAGAAATCAGCATATTGATCTGCATGGAACCAAAAATCATACCTCCGATCTCAAGTCTCACCTGTTCCAGCCGGGAAATCAGCCTGGAACCGGTAAAACTCCCGATAAATCCTCCGCAGGCGGTTACCGCAGTGGCCAGTCCCAGATAGGCCATAGCCCGATCCGGTTTTATATAATCGTAGGGAATCATAAACTGAGAGGTAACCAGTCCGGTGGAGATCAGTCCGCTGGTGAGAAAGATCACCAGGATCAGACCGATTGACTGTGACGTCACGAGAGGCCATATGAAAAACTGGACACCCAGTGATGCAGTGGTAACCAACAGAATCCGGTTCCAGTGAATCCGGTTGGCGATTCTCCCCCAGATCGGTGCGACGAGCATCTGTATCAATACCTGCAGCGATGTCAAAAGCATCACGTGGGTAAATGATAAATGCAGCTTATCCAGCATATAAGCGTTATAATATGGATTTGCCATATTTATGGCAAAGTTTAACCAGAACATGTAAAATAGGAACATCCCGAACCTCCGGTCCGACCGAAGGCAGCCCACATACTTTTGAAAGGATTGCTTTTCCTGCGCCGGGTGCATTTCCACATAGGGGATCTTACGGATAATGGCATAATCCGCCGCGGCAATCACTGCGGCCGCAAAAAACACCGCAGCAAACCCGATATATTCCCTCTCATTTGCTTTTAATTCATCAATCAGCATACCGCCAAGGAAAGACAGCACGGTGGTTATCACAACCACGATCCGGTCCCGTCTGGCGAAAAATGTTCCCTGTATATCGGCGTCCACCATATTTACCATCCAGTAATTCAACCGGATACCGGAACTGGCGGCAATCGTGTAGGCAAATGCCAGGATTACTCCCGCCATCGCAGTCCGGGCGCTTAGTGTACCTGCTATCCGCACATCCTGGCCCGGAAGGAACAATGGGACCAGGATAATACTCAGGATCAGCATTCTTCCCGCAAACACCATCCGGTTAATGGTCCTGCCGGAGTCCGGAAGCCCCGACCAGATACGTTCCAGCATTAACTGAAAAATATTGGCCAGCAGAGGGATGGACAGCACGACCCCTACTTTTGAAGGCGCCACGCCCAGATACAGCAAAAAACCTGTCATCAACACCCCTGAAACCAGGCTGTTATATACGGATGCCATCACCTGGGAAGCAAGAAACCGTTTTTGTTCCGGACGCAATGGCCTCACTTCCTTCTGACGCTCACTTTTCATACGTTTATCCCTTTACGGCTCCTACCATCATCCCTTGTACATAATATTTCAGGCAGCTTGCCGTCGCGATCAGCAGAGGAATGGTACCGATGATAAATGCGGCTGCGATCAATCCCATATCATTGGTCCCTTTGCCTGCCGCGTTGTTGAATACGATCTGGCAGAAGGTCTTGACATCGTCACCGCCGGTTATAGCGATGGTGGGCCAGATATAGTCATTGTACATGGCAACCACCGAGGTGATTCCCACAGTAATCAGAATCGGTTTGGACAGCGGCATGGCGATTCTGGCGAACATGCCGAACTCTCCCGCTCCGTCGATCCTAGCCGCCTCAAAAATATCTCCGGGCAGTTCCCGGAAAAAGGATTCCGCCAGAATAATACCCATCACCTGCTGGCCTGCCACGTAAGGAATGATCAAAGCCCAGAACGTATCCACAATGTGCAGTCCTTTTACTATGTGAAAGTTCGGAATGATCAACAAAGTATAGGGGATCATCATGACCGCCAGGATCAGGGAATACAGCACTTTTCTGCCCCTGAACTCCATCCTGCCGAACGCGTAGCCCGAAAGCGCCACGATGATAATGATGAAAAACAGGGAAATCCCACACACATAGATCGAATTTAATACAGGTTTGAAGATAAATTCCATCGCTTTTCCAAAATTAATCCAGTATACAGGATTCGGAAGGCCTAAAAAGTCATTGGTAATCATGACATTGGGCTTTAAAGACATATTCATCAGCATTAAAAACGGAAATGCCGTAGTAATCAAAAGCAGTATGACAACCAGTCTGGACATAACATAGCCCGGCGTTATTTTTCTCTTTACTCCCACGTCAGTCACCATCCTTTAACAATTTTCTGGAAATCATGGTAAGCAGTATGATCACAAGGAACAAGACCACCCCCAGAGCGGAAGCGTATCCAAAGTTCCCGTCTCCGAAAGCTACCTTGTACATCTGAAGAGCGGGTATCATGGTCGCGTAGCCCGGTCCTCCGTTGGTCGTGGCCGCTACCAGACCGAAGCCCGACAGGCTGTTGATCAGGGAAAGGGTCACTACGATTTTTGTATAAGGCCTGACATTGGGCAAATGAATGTCTTTTACCACATTCCAACTCGTAGCTCCGTCCACGATGGCTGCCTCATAGAGTTCCTCCCCGATCATGTTGATCCCCGAGTGAAAGATCAGGAAATACATGCCGGATACAAAGGGGAATCCGATCAGCACAATGGCGAACAACGCTGTTTTTTCATCGTTCAGCCAGTTATGTATCCATCCGTCGGCACCGATTTTCTGAAGAATGGTGTTAAATCCAAAATTCGGGTTATACAGGTATTTCCAGATCAGAATTACAACGATAGAGGGAACCAGCATCGGGATGACAAACGCAGTCCTCAGGAATCCTGATATTTTCTTATGTTTGATAAAAAACAGCAGTTCCGAAGCCAAAAGCGGGAAGAACACGCTGAAGAATACGGCCGCCACCGTAATCACGACCTGGTTTTTAAAGGATGTCAGAAACATGTCATCATGAAACGCATCCAAATAGTTCCGGATTCCGATAAAGTTTGAGCTCTTATCCGTAAAGGAGGTAAATACGGCGTTCCCTATGGCATAGTATGAAAATACGGCCAGCAGAATCACCGTAGGCGCTATAAACAGATAAGGGATCATCTTTGCACGAAATGTTTTTTTCATAAACTCCTCCAGTGCCGCAGTCCCTGCGACCTATCTGCATCCGGTATTATCATTTCGCATTTCGCAGTATTACCGTTTTGCAGTTGCTTCTTTTCATCGTATTTGCTATAATAAACTTGCTGTTCTCTTATGGGTAATCGTTCCACCGGTCCCAATACATTGTGAGAGCAGTTTTTTATAGCTCCTGCCCGCGAAAGGCAGGAGCTATTTGTTATTCAAATTATTTATTCAACAGGAAAGGTCATTTATTTCGCCGTATCCAGGGTCGCGGGGTCCAGATCAAATCCGGCGCTTGCGATCCCCTCATCCGAATACTTGTCATAATAAGGCTTTAACTGCTCCAGGAATTCACCCGCATCAATTTTTCCTCTGCTCAGGGAATTCACCAGATCATAAAATTTGGGCATATCCGCCTGGGTAACTCTGGTAAATCCGGTCAGGCCGTCCCAGTCGCGCGCGGTTCCCTCCGGTACGAAGCCGTCTAACTTCTCCTGCAGTTCTGCGCTTAAGGTAACTCCCGCAATTACACTGGGACCCTGGATAAAGTTTCCGCTCGCCAATGTTTCTTCATAGGTGGTCTGGGCCTGTTTCGGGGAATACCAGAATTTGTAGAAATCCTTGACTCTGGCCATGTGGTCCTCGCTGTCTTTCTGAACGACCGCCATCTCGTTACCCAGTACGAAGAGTCCCCTCAAGGTATTTTCCAATCCCTGGGGCGCATCTTTGAAAGACGGGAACTGGAAGGTGGACCACTGGAACTGCTTATCCGCCGGCAGCTGGTTAATGTCATCCAGGATCTTACCGGCATTGAAACTGCCCTGCAGCAGCATGGGGGAATTCCCCATCTCGAAGTCGGTGATCATCTGGCCGCTGTCCACTCCCACCCAGTTTTCCGGGAAGAATTTTGCGACCTTGCTGAAGGTATCCCATACTGTCTTGTTCAGTTCGGTGTTCACACTGTTTTCTTTCCGGTACATAGCGATTCTCTCATCGTTATTGACGATGTCTTTATCGCATTTCAGATCGCTGGGATCCCATTTGAATCCCTCATTGGCTTTCATGGTCGCTTCATCCCACACGGCATCTCCGGGCTGTGTCAGGAACTGATCTTCTATGGCCCGGTAACCGGAGTCCGCGATGGAATTTAAGAACCAGCTGGATTCCAGACCGGCTGCGATCGGGTTCTGGTATCCTTTGGCCTGGAATGTCTCACAGGCCGCGATCAGATCCTCGAAGGTCTGGGGTACCGCCACCCCTTCTTTCTCAAAGATATCTTTATTGTAGAAGAATGCGATACCGATTTTATCAAAGGGCAGGATTCCCATTTTCGATCCGCCTGTTTTATTCAGTGCTATGGCCAGGTCGTTGGGGTCAAATACGTCCCGGACCAGTTTCCCGTCGTTATAAGGATTGACTTCATCCAGCATGGGAGCCAGATCCGTCAGATATCCTTTTTCAAATGCCACGTTCCAGCTGCTGGCCGTCAATGCATTTACCACAAAGTTACCATGTACGATATCCGGCGCATCATTCTGATCTGCGCTGAACGCAGTCTGCATCTTAGTCATATATGCATCGTTATCCGACACAACGTCCACCACAACCTTCGTCTCCGGATGAAGTTCCATGTATTCCTCCGCCAGCTTTTTCTGTCCTGCCGTATAGTAGTTGTTGATAACGCTCAATACAATGGTATCTTCCTTAGAACTGTCCCAGGCCGTATCCGAAGCCGTTGCCGGTGCCCCGGTCTGTTCTGCCGTGCCTGCCGTTTCCTTCGGTGTGTCTGCGCCTGGCGCTTCGCTTTTATTATTGCAGCCCGCGAGCATGGTTGATATGGTCATAGCCCCCACTAACAAAAAAGCTAAGCTTCGGTTTCTTTTTCTCATTTTTCTTCTCCTTTTCTCTTACGGGCTTATCGCATTTTGTCTTTCTTCCGCCACTGGTTTACTTGGTAATCGTTCCACCGGTCCCATGATACAGTGCGTGCAGTTTTCGCCTCCTTAAGCTATATTTGCCACCCGTTTCTTTTTTATATCATCTGCATTTTGCAGTTGACTGCCCTTCCACCAGTTCCAGATCGTTTTGAAAATATCCCGTACTGCCGCGGCTCATATTTGTATAGAGCAGTTCGAAGGCTTTCTTCCCAAACTGAATCTTATCCATGGACATGGACGTAAGCGTCGGCTCCCAGTACTGTCCGTAGGCGATCCCGTCGAATCCCATCACCGATACATCCTCCGGTATCCGAAGTCCTCTCGCCTTCAACGCCTTCATGGCTCCTAACGCCATAAGGTCATTGACGCAGATGACCGCTGTGAATTCCCTTCCTGAGTCCAATAATTCATTCGCATAGTGGTAGCCATCCATCATATCAGTGGAATAAGGAAATTTCCCGTCAAACAGCAAGCTGTCTTTGCAGGGAAGCTTTAACTTTTCCACCATCTCCCGGTAACCGATACTTCTCAAGTCATAAGGGAGATTCCTTCCCAATCCGCTCAGGTAAGCAATATTCCGATGACCCAGGTCATACAGGTACTGCATCGCTATATGCATGGCTTCCATATGGTTATTTTCGATCGAGGACACTTTCCTGAAATCAGCGCCCACATTACCACTGACGATCACTTTGATCCCTTTGTCCACCAGATGGTATAGTTTTTCGATCTTGAACTTATATGGTATCGCCGTGACAAACACACCGTCCAGCCGCCGGATAATAAAATTGTCAAAATAATCGTCCAATTTATTAAAACCGGTACAGATATTTACAAAATATCCCTTCTCATTGGCCGCGCTTTCGAAACCTCTGACAATATCCCCAAAGAATGGATTAGAAATATTCTCCAGCACGATGCCGATCTGCATGGTTTTCTTCATTACCATACTCCTGGCGATCATATCCGGCCGGTAATCCAGTTCCTTAATCGCTGCCCTGACCCGGACTGCTGTCTCTTCCTTTACTTTATTATTCTCGTTCAATACATTTGATACGGTCGCGGAAGATACTCCCGCCAGCTTTGCCACATCCGCTCTCGTCACTTTCAAGATCGTCACCGTCCTTCAATAATTTATGCGTGTAAATTTTTGTAAAAAAGAAAAGAAGTATCTGCTTCCTCTATAATTCTTTCTATAATTCTTGTGTTCATGAAATATTTCCCGTGATTTTGTATGATTTCAAACTTTCAATCGAATATATTTATGTATTTTTTGTTATGTATTGCATTTATCATAGCATTTTACAAAATTTTTGTCAACGGAATTTTACACGTGTATATTTTTATTGACTTTTTTCCTGCGCCATGCTACTTTCATCTTATATCAGTGATGAAATATTCTATAAAACAGGAGAAACAAACCATGAATCCATTATTACCTATCCGGCATTTTGTTCCGGACACTGAAGCGCGTGTCATGCCTGACGGCCGCCTATATGTTTACGGTTCTTATGACATCAGCCAGGAAACGACCTATTGTTCCGATATCCTGCACGTTTTCTCCACCGATGACCTGGTCCACTGGACAGATCACGGCACTGCGCTGCGCAGCCAGGATATTCCCTGGGCTTGCGAAGGACATCTTCTGTACGCACCGGACTGTATATACCGGGACGGAACCTACTATCTGTACTTTTGCATGACCGGTTCCTATGAAGGAGTCGCCGTATCCAACAGCCCAGCGGGCCCTTTCCATGACCCGGTTCCGATCACCCCTGCCGACCGGGACAGTATCGATCCCGCAGTGTTTATCGATACCGACGGACAGGCCTATTACTTCTGGGGACAGTTTCATTTACGCGGGTCAAAATTGAACCCGGATATGAAAACCCTGGACGTATCCACCCTGGACACCTGCATCATAGATGAGAAACAGCACGGCTTCCATGAAGGCATCTCGATCAGGAAGCGGAACGGCATCTACTATCTGTTATACACCGATATTTCCAGAGGTAAGGCTACCTGTATATCCTACGCCATGTCCGACTCTCCCCTCGGTCCTTATAAAAAAGGCGGTGTCATCATTGACAACATGAACTGTGATCCCAATACCTGGAACAATCATGGCTCTATGACGGAATACAAGGGCCAGTGGTACATATTTTACCATCGTTCCTCCCAGAATTCTAAGTTCAACCGCCGTGTATGCATAGAACCCATTTTCTTTGACGAACAAGGATACATAGCCGAAGTCCCCATGACCAGTCAGGGTGCCAAGCCCCCCCTCACTACCGATACTCCTATTTCTGCGGCCCTCGCCTGCCAGGTGATGCATGGTCCCTTCATTACCCCCACCGCGGATAACACAGCCGAAATCCTGAGCCACGCCACCAATGGCAGCTGGGCAGCCTACCGCTACCTTTCTTTTGACGCCCCTCAAAGCTTTACCATAACAGCGGCCGCCGCCATCAACGGCGGAACCGTAGAAATCTGGGCCGACTCTCTGCTGCTGGGTTCCTGCCTGGTCACCCCCACCGGAAGCTGGGATATCTACCGCACCTTCCGCTGTCCCCTAATTCCCGTCACCGGAGTAAAGACACTGTATCTGGTCTTCCGGGGAAATGACCGTAAGAGACGGCTTATGGACGTGAAGGAATTCTGCTTTTACAGAGACTGAGAATCCCTTCCTTGCCATCTGAAGATAAATGCGCTAAAATATACTTAAATAAAGAGACTGCGGAGAGTGTCCGCCCCATCATCCGTGGATCAGAAAACCTTATGGCAAGGTGGTATGTTATGGATAGGGAACGTTTAGAGGAAGCCTATGAACAGGCATTGAACGAGTTGGCGAAGGCAAAATTGGAAGTGGAAATGCTGACTAACACAGTAAACGGCGGTACTGCCCGGCTGGCAGTGGATGACGGAATGCGGATTATCGCCGCCTCCGAGGGTTATTACCGCATGACTGGATATTCCGAGGCCGAAAGCCTGGAAGCTCCATTCTTCCGAAAAGGGGTTAATCTTGTTTTGCCACAGGATCTGCCTGTGATCGCATCCGCGATCGAAAATCTTTCCCGGGATGAACCTATCCGGATTACATACCGAATTCGAAAAAAGGACGGCACCATCGCCTGGAATTCTGCCCACTGCGCCCGCATCAATCATTCCGGTCCGGAACGGACCATCGATGTCTTTTTCTTCGATATTACCGACACCAAACAAACAGAGATTGAATTGAAAAATCTGCTCAACAATATCCCGGCCGGTGTGCTCCGGGCCTCCATAGGCGACGGTATCTGTATACAGTTCGCCAATCACGAATTTTACCGCCAGATTGGATACACACAAAAAGAATTTGCCGGCGAAGATATAAAAAATCAGTATCTTTGTGTTGTGCATCCGGATGATCGGGCTTATCTCATGGAAAGGACCGAGGCATTTACCGGATCCGAATACAAATGCGTGGGCTTAGAATACCGGATAATCACCAAGGACGGTCAAATCCGGTGGATGTGGGCCACAGGCTCACGGTTGAGTGATCCCAATGAGCCCGCATCGATCCTGCAGGGAATTATCAAGGATATAACCGATGAGCGCCAGCAGCGGCTGGATGTTGCCCTGAATGAAGAACGCTACCGGATTATTTCTGAGCAGACAAAGGAGACTGTTTTTGACTGGGATCTGATTCATGACCGCATCCAGTTTTCCCCGGTGTACCAGAAGATGTTTGGCTTCATGCCCCCTGCGGACCTTCCGGTGCGAAGTTTGACAGACTACGATATCATCTATGAAGAGGACAAACCGCAGGTCAACAGGATGATAGATTCGATTCTAAACGGGGAATCCTATGCGGAAGCGGAATACCGGGCCAAATGCGCAGATGGTTCTTACCTATGGTGCCGGAACCGGGTCACCACCATTTTCGGAGATAATCATAAACCCATCCGCGCGATCGGGCTGTTAAGCGATATCAATGACTACAAGCAGACGGCTACGGTGCTCCAGGATCAGGCTATGCGGGACTCTCTCACCGGCCTGCTCAACCGCATGGCCTTCCAGCGCAGCGTGGAGCGTATTCTTCAGGAGTATCCCGCCGGCCGGTATGCTTTTCTTTTGTTTGATATCGATCATTTCAAAAGCATCAACGATACGATGGGCCATGTACAGGGAGACGAGGTGCTGAAGAATATTGCCACCATCCTGCCGGATGAATTCCGCTCCTCGGATCTGTTCGCCCGGATGGGTGGTGATGAGTTTGCTGTTTTTGTGGTAAATATATCCTCTGCGGAAGCAACCCTTAAGATTGCCGACAGGCTGTGCGCCAAGATCTGCGGTCTGACCGAATTGACCGGCCTTGCACGCCAGATTACCATCAGTCTGGGCATGTCCACTTATCCGTTGGATGCAGCCACTTTTGAGGAACTCTATAAAAAAGCCGACCAAGCCCTGTACGAAGTGAAGCACAACGGCGGCAACGGGTGTCTGCGTTATTTTTGATAAGCGATTCTCTCAGAACCGTTTTCCAGATAAATCACTCCGCAGCGTGTGAAACCATTCTTTTCCAGGGCCCGCTGCATCGGGATATTCTGCCTGTGGGTATCGATCCGTATGCTGTCGCACTTCTCACAGCACCATCCAATACAGAAGGAAGCTACGCCTTTGGTCCCTCGTTTTGAGGTGATCCGGTGAATGACACCGTAGGGCTGTTCATTGATCCAGCTTCCTTCATAGATCTTCCGGTAAGCCGGCTCCACTCCCTTTCTAAAATAAAAGGTTCCGACGATTTCCCCGCCGTTCTCACATACATAGCTGTTTCCTTCCTCTATATCGGCACGGATCAGCTCCATTGGCGGATAGGCTGTTCCCCATTGATGGGGATTTCCACTCTCCGCCATGAAGCTTCTCGCTTCCTGGAATAGTAACGCAATGGTATCCAGATCGTTGATTGTGGCTTTTCGAATCTCCATAAATTCCTCTTTTCTGCAGCTGTGCTGTCCTGGTTTCTTCTTATTTATCCTTACTTTTCTGTATATTCGTTCATGATTACGCGGCATGTTTTGCTTCTGGCAGCCTTTCTGCGCATCTGGAGCTGTCTGCATATCATTTTAAAATGTACAAGCGGGCTTGTCAACAAGCCGTGGCTTCCTATTCTCCTATTCTCAGAGCCTATTCTAAGGCTTCTGCAATTTAATGTCTTTTTGATTCAGCGTACCGATATAACGGCCGATTCTCTTAAATTTGTAATTGTTGGTGATATCGATATCATCTTCCTCATCGTTAAGGGCTTTTAATAATATCAATTTTTTGTTTTTATAAACACGCCGGATCATGAGATACCCGTCTTTTAAAAACATCCAGATTTCCCCGTGTTTGGGAATATAATCGTCTATATACTGGAAACACAAAATGGAATCCTGGAAGAAAAAGGGCGTAAACTTATCCGTATTCATGTAGACGCAGAAGGTCGACTGCACTGTCAACGCATTGCAATCCGTTTCTATCATATATAATTTCTTGCCGGAGCATTCCGCTAATTCCCCCTGCCAGTTCAGGAATTCATAACAGGCGATCACAGTTTTATCCTTGTTTTTCAAATAGATCATGCGGTCGTATTCCACATTAATCAAAAACTTTATGTATTCCTGTCTGTGTTTTGGCAGCTTATTATAACGGTAATAATATTCTTCCAGTTCATAAGGGACACTTATCTCTCTGTCAAACAGCTCATCCATAGAACACCGAAGCGCATCTGAAATCGCCTCAATGGCCTGACAGCCTGGATTTTTCGTAATCCCGCTTTCAATTTTAGCCAGCGTACTCAGCGGTATCTTACTGGCCTGTGACAGCATTTCCAGCGTAAAACCTCTGGCTCTCATAATTTCTTTCAATTTTTTATGGTCCATTTCCTTAGTCTCTCTCTTTCTTAAGCATCTTCTGTATTCCAAATTTGGACAATTTTAAGCAGGTGCAGTCATTGACTTCATTATAGTACTTTTCATATAATTAAATCTATTCCTACAATAAATCTATAAGTCCTATATCGATACTATAAGTCCTATAATGATACTATAAGTCCTATAAGGATACTATAAATCCTATAAAGGAAACTTTTAGAAGAACGTACGAGAAAGGAGTTTTTGCTATGGTAACCAAAAATATTCAGCTGGTTGTCCCTGAGGATTCTTCCTTGCAGATCATTGTCTTGTGCCAATCGGGAGACCGGCTCACCGTGTTGGAACTTCCGAATACCACCTCAGCAGAACTGCCGGATCATTCGCTTCTTCTTCCAAAAGAACACACATCATCCCTGGAGATTGCCCCCATTATCCGAAAGCTGGGATTGTCGCCGAATTTAAAGGGGTATGGCTATCTGCGAAAGGCCATCGAAATATCCATGCATTATCCGGATACCGCGATAAGTATTACGAAACTGATCTATCCGGAAGTGGCCCGTACCTTCCATACCACTGAGGCCAGTGTGGAGCGTTCGATCCGCCATGCTATTCAGGTGATCTGGACAAAAGGAGACCGGGATTTTTACCGGCAGTTATTTCCAGACAGTGCGGGACACAGACTAACCAACAGTCAATTCATATCCCTTTTTACCGAATACTTGAAAAGGCGCAAGGACCATACAGTACTAACCTATCGACCATCGGACTTTTAGCACACCGTTTCCGATACATCCTTCCCGTCGGTTTACCAATTCATCATCTATTTTCCAATTTACATTCTTCAGGCTTTTTATCCATTCTAAGCCCTTTGAAAACGGGCTGCCGCAATCCCCCGCTGGCAGTCCGTTCCATATATTTCACCACACAAACCAGCTCCGGATCGATCCAGCAGGCTTCCTCATTTCCTTTGGGAACCTTCATCCCCCGGGGTGGTTCTGACAGCCGCTCCATCTGGCGTATTCGGGCAAAATCAGGACCAGACACTCCCAGTGTCACATGTCCCTGATAGATCAAATCTCCGTCCAGGAACTGGCCCAGCACCAGACTGCTCACATGATCTGATTTATCGATCCAGCCGCAGACCACAAAGTCATCGTCCAGCAGGTTTTTCATCTTGATCCAGTCTTTTGTCCTTTTTCCGGGAATATAAATACTATCCTTTAATTTAGCGACGATTCCCTCCAGATGGTTTTCTTTCGCCAGTCGGAAAAACTCGACTCCCTTTTCCTCAATAAAACGGGACAGCGCTACTCTCTCATTTTCCTTCAGATTTTGCGCAAGCAATTCTTTGCGTTCCAGGAGAGGCCGGTCCATGACTGCTTCCCCTTCATAGTAGATCAGATCGAATGCGACAAAACTGGCCGGAAACCTTTTGGCTTCCAGCTCGATTTTAAACTTATTCGACATCAGACTCCGGCGTTGGATAGCGGAATAATCCGGGCGTCCGTTCACCATCATCATAAGTTCCCCGTCCAGAATACACTTCTTTTGCACCTGCTTATACATTTCCGCCAATTCGGGAACCTTGGGGAGCATTTTCAGATCCCGTTTGTTTCTGAGTTCCGTCAATCCGGCGTCCGGGTCCAGATAAGCCACACACCGTTCCCCATCCATTTTCAGCTCATAAATATAATCCCTGCTGTCGAATGCATCGGCGCTTGCACCAATCAGCATGGGCTTTAAGCTTCTCGTCTCGAACAGATCTCTCATGCCGGTTCCGCTTTCTTTCTGGTCCTCTTCTTTTTCGGAGGGCTATCCTGATCTTCCACCTGGCGGATACTGGCCTGCAGCGCATCCATCAGATTGATCACATTAGCCGGCTTTTCATCCGGAGGAGTTACGATCTCCTTACCGGCGATCTTATCCTCGATAATCTGCCGCAGCCGTACCTGATATTCATTCTGGTACTGCTCCGGTTCAAAGGGCTTCACCATGCTGTTGACCAGAGTTTTTGCCATGGTAAGTTCCGCATCGTTCAATTCCGGATGCTCCGGTTCTTTGGGCATTTCCTTAATCTCATCATAAAAAAAGAGCGTTTCCACCAGAATACCGGTATCCGTGGGAATCAGCGCCAGGAGTTTTTCCGTCTGCCCGATCACGGTTTTGGCGATAGCCACCTTCTCTTCCGCCAGCATAGCCTTACGCAGCAGTTCATAGGCCTTATCGCCTCCTGCCTCCGGTACCGCATGATAAGTTTTATCATAATAAATCGGACGAATATTTCTCATCTCCGTAAAATGCAGGATGTGAATCGTCTTATCCTTTTCCGTCTTCGCTTTCTCAAAATCTGCGTCGGTCATAGTGATATACTGTCCCGGAGAAAATTCAAACCCCTTGATTATTCCGTCCGCCGCCACTTCCTTGCCGCAATTCGCGCAGACTTTCTTATACTTAACCCGGGAACCGTCCTCCCTGCACAACTGATTAAAGTGGATATCATTATTCTGTGTTGCCGTGTGGAGCGCCACCGGAATGTGAACCAAACCAAAAGAAATCGCTCCTTTATGGGATGCTGCCATTTTTATCACCTCGGCCTTAGTATGCGCAGACGCGGCTTTTTGCATTCTGATTCTTTTTAAAACTTTTTTTTACCAGGGAACCTGGGGATGGTTGGTAGGGGCCGGGCTGAGAGGGAACGGGCGTACCCGGCCGGCACCAGGCGGCAAATCCCGTGGGGCCAAATCACTTCGGCCGGACCTAAGAACGGCTAACTCCGAGGGCAGGAGAACCTCTTATTGGCAGGGCCCGGAACAAACTCGCCAAAATACGGCTCGGACAGTGTTCCGGGCCCTGCGAGGTTCTCCTGCCCTCTGCGTAAGCCGTTCTAAGGCCCGGTCTCAAGTGATTTGGCCCCACGGGATTTGCCGCCTGGTGCCGGCCGGGTACGCCCGTTCCCTCTCAGCCCTGCTTTAATAAAGGCTTAATTCCATGTTCTGTCAGGTTGTGACGGATATTATATAGAACTCCGTCTGTTGATCATACACTGCAGAATGACTGCTGCTAATTTGGTTAAAATGTGAAGAAGTTAAGGTGGGATGAAAACTGGTTCTTATCTGCTTTAGCAGAATGGAAATCCATTAAATAATTATATATACTGGTAGCCGCATGGCCATTTTGACTAAACCTTCACGGACAATGTTATTAAATATATCGATCACCTAAACCGAAACTAAAAATAGTAAGGCCGCAGGCCGAATGGCATGTTCCAATGTGAGCACCTAAAACCTTTTCAGCAGACAGACAAGTACATCCCTCTATAATATATGTCCTACAATATATGTTTCTAAAATGTATGCGCCCACAACCTAACAGAACATGCAAATAAGCTTTTAGTAAAGCAGGGCTGAGCGGGAAGGGGCGTGCCTTTGGGAGCCCGGCGGCAAATCTCGCGGGGCCAAATCACTTGAGGCCGGGCCTTAGAACGGCTTACGCAGAAGGTGGGAGAACCTCGCAGGGCCTGGAACACTGTCCGAGCCGTCCTTTGGCGAGTTTGTTCCGGGCCCTGCCAATAAGAGGTTCTCCCGCCTTCGGAGTTAGCCGTTCTTAGGTCCGGCCGAAGTGATTTGGCCCCGCGAGATTTGCCGCCGGGCTCCCAAAGGCACGCCCCTTCCCGCTCAGCCCGTCCCCTAGTCAAAGTACAAGCCATAAAGTTTAGAAGTAATTTTCCAGATCCTGTTACGATAATTACGGGGAAAGAGCTTGTTCTATTTGTGTAATTATGCTAAGATGATGATAAATTTTTTTAAAGGAGTCTTTTTTGTGTTATCTGTTTACCGAAATGAACTGAAGTATTTGTTGAGCTGGGAACAGGCCGTGCAGTTGGAGGACCAGATCAGTCAGGTTCTGGAACCGGATGAATTCTCCAGCGAGGGGGTTTATCGGGTAAAGAGTCTGTACTTTGATACTGTCTATGACGCGGATTTTAATTCCCGTTATTATGGTGAGTATTATCGGAAGAAAATTCGGCTCAGGATCTATGATGAAAATGAGCCATTCGCTAAATTGGAACTGAAGGAAAAGGAAGACCATTATCAGCACAAGACCAGCCTGACGCTGTCCAGGGACCAGGCCGTTCGTATTATGGACGGCGATTATGGCCTGCTGCTGGATCTTGAGGAGGAGGCCGCACTGCGCCTCTATTCTCTGATGATGGGTGAGGGGTACCGTCCGGTGGTCATTATTGAGTATGACCGCCGGGCCTTTGTGTATCCGCTGTTTCACACCCGGATTACATTTGATTCCGCAATCAAAAGCAGCGAGATGGACCTGGATCTCTATCAGAAAGAACTTCCCTGGACCTATGTCAGCTCGGAACAGGTCGTGCTGGAGGTAAAATATGACCAGCAGCTCCCGCCCTTTCTGTCAAGTCTTTTCCGCAAATATTCCCTTTCCAGGCTTTCTGTCAGCAAGTATGGAATTGGACGTCCTATCTATCAAGAATATATTTTTTAAAGGAGTGTAAGTATGTCTAAAAAAGATATCCTGTCTTGGTTTTATACCAACAGCACAGCCCTGACAGCCCGAGACATCGCGATTATCCTGTGCATCGGCCTGCTCTGTTCCGCGGTTATTTTCCTGACTTATAGATTTACCTATAATGGGGTAACCTATAATCCAAAATTCAATTCTTCTAATGTGATTATTTTGCTGATCACTGTCGTGATCATGCTGATGATCAGCAGTAATATTGTCATATCCCTGGGTATGGTGGGCGCGCTCTCCATCGTACGGTTCCGGACTGCGATCAAGGACCCCAGGGATACGGTTTTTATTTTCTGGTCCATCGTTGAGGGGCTATGTGTGGGTTCCCGAAACTTTAAACTGGCTTTGATATCTGTTTTGTTCATCGCCCTGGTTATATTCGCCTTCCATCTGTATGTGCGGAAATGGAATTCTTATCTGCTTGTCATCCGCGGTACACAGCAGGCCATGGATGCCGCCCGGATTCAGGCGGTCCTGAAACCGACGGTTACTTCTGTTCGGGTGAAAGCGGTGAATCAAACCGATTCCTCCTGTGAAATGATATTGGAGACGAAGGTAAAGGGTGCTCTTACCAAGGAGAATCTGGAAGTTTTACATAGCATCGAGGGAGTAAAAAGTTTCCACTGGATGCTGCAAACCGGAGAAACCATAGGATGATGCGTATATGAAGGATAAACTGCTGAAATTTTCAAATCCCAGAAATAAAAATTGGTGGCTGTTTACAGGTGCCCTGGTGGTCTTTGTGCTGGCTGTGGTCTTGTTTACCATGACGGAGGAAAAGGACGCCGACAGTCTTCAGGAATATGTGAAAAATGGAAGTGTGGAATTCAGCGTTTCCGATACATTCCTGTCCGAAGATACCGAATTGGCTCTTACCGCCGATGCGGTTTATAGCTCGTCCTATGATATTTATTATACACTGGACGGCAGCACGCCTGACCTGGATTCCTCCTTATATGAGAAACCGCTCCTGCTGGAAGCCGGGGACACGGTTCGTGCGGTACCGGTAAAGGCCCGGGTATGTTATAAGAATACCTTAAGCGATGTGGTCACCAAGACCTATTTCGTCGGCAAAAACGCGGACCAGCGCTACACGACTTTCATCGCCTCCATTACCACGGATCCGGAAAATCTCTATGATCCGGTCACAGGCATCATGATGGAGGGCCCGAATACGGAGTACGGCTTTAAGAACTTTGACCAAAGAGGCGACGAATGGATACGCGACGCCAACGTGGAAATGTTCGACGAAACCGGAAACAAAATCATTGATCAAAAGATCGGTCTGGGAATTTCGGGGGGATATAGTGCAAATTATTTTCCCAAATCCTTAAAGCTGGATGCCAACGAAATCTATGACAAAGAGAATCCCAAGTTCGAATATCCCTTTTTTGCTTCGGAAGAATCTGTATCCATGCAATCCTCCGGCCGTAAGTTTAACCATCTGGTCCTTCGAAACAGCGGCAATGATCTGTACTCTACTCTGATTCGGTGGAATCTGGCCAGTTCACTGGCCAAGGAAATCGGAATGGCTCCGGTGATGTCCGCCAGACCCGTGACCGTATACTTAAACGGCGAATATTACGGTCTGCTGCAGATGCAGGATTCCTATTCTTCCTATAATCTGGCCCAGCAGCTGCATGTGGAAAAGTATGAGGTGGAGAAATTCGAGAGCTCCGAGCGGGAATGTGCCGAAGCCGCCGGTTATGCGGAATATCTGTATTCCGATCTGAACGTGGCTTCGAACCGGGAACACCTGGAAGAACTGGTGGATATGGATAATTTTCTGACTTATTACGCCTTCCAGCTCATGGTAAATAACTTTGACTGGCCGCAGAAAAATTATGC
This sequence comes from Diplocloster hominis, assembly GCF_032380655.1. Classification (NCBI taxonomy): domain Bacteria; kingdom Bacillati; phylum Bacillota; class Clostridia; order Lachnospirales; family Lachnospiraceae; genus Diplocloster; species Diplocloster hominis. The sequence continues at coordinate 55,863 of NZ_JAWDIY010000014.1, forward strand.
TGCTTACCGGATTAACAAAGAGGGCGCCGACAACCGGGTCCGGTTTCTCCTCTTCGACACGGATTATATGTACAACCTTTATGATACCCCTGACCGGGCCCAGGAACTCTTTGGGGAGATGCTGGTGTACCCGGAAAATGACAACAATGCCCTGTCCAACGTATTAAAGTATCCGGATTATGAAACCCGTTTTGTCAACATCATCACTTCTCTTATGAGCAATATCCTGGATCCGGAGCATCTGTTGGAGTTGATCGACCGTTATAGTCAAGAGATCGCTGCGGAGATCGGGTATATGGAAAAGGAAAGCCCGGACGCCGAGATACGTAAGGTCGCCGGAAACTGGGATTCCGAAGTAGCCCGTCTGAAGCATTATGCCGAGATCCGAAACGAGGAGGTATCCGACTGGCTCGACACGCTGTTCGAAGTGGAAGACCTCTACACCGTGACGATAGCTCCTTCTGAGGGAGCGGATCTGACCTTTGGGGCCGTCCGGCTGACGCCTGAAGATCCGGAGTGGAACGGATACTTTTTCCAAAGCCATCCTCTTACGGTGACTTGCGAGACTTATCCGGGTTACGAATTTGATCACTGGGAAGTGAACCAACAGACCGTCACGGCCAGGGATCTTGTCATTTCCCCTGATATGATCCTGGAAGGGGATAATCAGGTTCGTCTGGTCACCCGCCGGGTAAGCGGAGAAGGACCGGTGATCAGCAATGTATCCGCTGCCAGCGTGGATGACTGGATTGAACTTTATAACCCATATACGAATACGATACAGCTCAGGGATTTTTATCTTTCCGATGACCGCAGTGATTTTTTGAAGTACCGCTGTCCGGAGACAGAGCTGGAGCCTGGGGAAACCCTGAGGCTTTACGGTAAGACCAGTCCTGTGTTGAATCATTATCTGGTGAACTTTAATTTGAAAAAAGGTGAGGTGCTGACCCTATCCGATGCCGATGGAACGATCCTGGATCAGGTTTCTATTCCGAAGATGGCGGCGGATGAGAGTTATGGGCGATATCTGTATGGGAATACCTGGAAGTTTTTTGCAGCGGCGGATGAATAAATGGTTTCCCATTGGTTCGTTCTTTGTTATAATAATGGCGGACAGATCTTTACAGATTAGTGTGATATACATGAAAACAACGAGGAGGATGCTGAGATGATCATCAAGGGATTTAAGATGAAACTGTATGAGGGGATGGCCGAAGAATATGAGAAACGCCACAATGAACTGTGGCCGGAGATGAAGGATATGATCCATGAGCATGGCGGCCGGAATTATACGATTTTCTGGGACAAGGAGACAAATATCCTGTTTGGTTACATCGAGATCGAGGATGAGGAGAAATGGGCTAAGGGAGCCGATACCGCTATTAACCGTAAATGGTGGGATTTCATGGCTCCGGTTATGGAAACAAATCCGGATAACAGCCCGGTATCGGTGGATCTTAAAAATGTCTTTCATTTGGATTAAGCGGAGTAATTGTTCTTGCTGAGGATCATTTTTTAAGTCGTATTCTGTGAAATTACCGAGCGTGGATTGAAACAATGATTAGGTGTTTCTAAATGTACCATGTTCGTGTTACGCCAACTAAAAACTGTAACACGAACATGGTACATTTTTGCTTCTATTTATTTCCGGTTCTCTTTGTTTCCCGCCGTTGTTTATTTCCCGATTCCCTTTATATCCATCCTTTATATCCATTTAGAAGTTATGTTTTCTAAAGCAATGGATTCTATTTATGATAAAGTTGAGAATATCCCGGTCAGCCCCGCATTGTTTACTCTGCGGCGGATCTTTTCGGTATCCGTTGTATACAGCTCCAGTTTTTTCATACGGTTGAAATAATAAGAACCGGAGAAAGTGTATTTTCTGCCCATTCCCTCATCGGTTGCCATCTCTTCTTTTACAAATGCTATGGCGTCTCCGGTCACCAGGCTGCGGGGGAGTTCTAATAACGCAAGCCCTGACGCGTATCTCACACTGTTATACCCGGCCAGAGCTCCTGTAACGACCGCCTCGGTATGGCCCACCAGAAGTCCCGCCTTCTCCCCAGCGCAAAACAGGTTTTCAGTATCTGATACTTTCAGGGTATTTTCCCTGGGGGCCATGGCAAAGTACCGCATGGAGTTCCCCTTCCCGCCGGCATAGGGATCCTCGTACCGGGCATTTTGAAATCCCGGAATCTGATGCAGCTTCTCTAATGGATAATAAGGTGTCATGAGTTTCGCATGCCCGGTATCCAGCAGGATGATATTGTCCCGGAATTCCGGTAACGCATATTGCTGACAGCATTTCAAATCCAGGTGATCATCGATCAGGTCTCTGGGAACGGGAATGATACAGACGCCTTCCTCATCCAGCTTACGGCTGATCCCGGGGGAGAGGGATTCTTTTAAGAGCTTGCAGGAACCGCTCATGGCGCCGATGGAACCATCTTTTTTCCTGCCTGTATACTCTTCTATGCCGGTCAGCCCGGTCAGGGATACTCTTCCTCCGAAACTTGGACAGCGCAGCACACACATCGCGCAGCCATTTCCGTATTTAGTGCAGCAGTTCATGGGGCCTGCTGTACCGGTTGCGTCGATGAACACGTCCCCCTCATAGGTCCTGTTTTTATCATCCGTGGCAGTTATGATCCGTCCGTTTTCCATTTCGATCTGTGATATGCGGGCCTGAAAGACCAACCGGATGTCTTGTTCTTCGATATAACGCCTCACAGCGCCCTCGATCCTGCCGATATCGTACAGGTCCGCGTGCTCATGTCCAGGGAATCTGATGTTTCTATGCCTGATGTTCTGATCAATCACCTGGAACAGCTCCCCTGCCCCCAGGGCGATCAGCTCTTCTGTGGCGGTAAATCGGCCGTTATTGCGCATAATTCCGCCTGCGAGACCGGTGCCTAACAGCATATCCGTTCGCTCCAGCAAGGTAACGGACGCACCCAGCTTGGCTGCTTCCACCGCAGCCGCACAGCCGGACCAGCCTCCCCCGGCGATAACCACTCTTTTCATATTTTTTTGTCTGCTCCTCTCATCGTTATCCCAGATCCGGATCCCTTTTTCTTATCCGGAAGTAGCCTTTAGAACTATTATATGAAAGAAAGACGGCTAATATTTATTCCTCTATAATTGTTATGTATATTCATGACTTAAGATTTAAGAAGGCATATTCCGGATCAGCTCCACCAAAGACTGTACATTTTCCCTGGTTGTAGCCCAGCTGGTACAGAAACGCACCGCTGTATTGTTCTCATCGATGGGCTCCCATATTTCATAGGCCGCCCTTTCGGAAAAATACCGCATCTGAGCCTGACTGAGGATCGGGAACTGCTGATTTGTCCAGGAGCTTACATAGAGCGGCACCCCTTTTTCTTCCAGCGCCCGGCGGATTGTAAGAGCTGCGTCCACTGCGTTTTTACAGATCTGGTAGTACAGACCATCCTCAAACAGGACGTCAAACTGGATACCCAGCAAGCGTCCTTTTGCCAGCATACCTCCATGCTGTTTGATGATGTACCGGAAATCTTTCTTCAGTTCCTCCCTGGCGATCACGACCGCCTCCCCGAACAGAGCTCCGCATTTTGTGCCGCCGATATAGAATACATCGCAAAGCCGGGCGATATCCGCAAGGGCAAGGTCGTTCCTGCCACTGGCCAGTCCGTAACCAAGCCGCGCGCCGTCCAGATACAGGGGCAGCCCATGCTCACGGCAGGCGGCATATAGGCTCGTCAGTTGTTCCTTCGAATACAGCGTTCCGCTCTCCGTGGGAAATGAGATATATACCATGCCGGGCTGTACCATATGTTCCCTGCTGGTGCTGGCAGCATGGGCCTCACAGTATGCCGCCACCTGAGCACCGGTGATGGTGCCGTCTGCGGATGGCAGGGTCAGCACCTTGTGTCCGGCTGCCTCGACAGCCCCTGTCTCATGGCATGCGATATGACCGGTGTCGGCGCTGATCACCCCCTGATGGGCTTTTAAAACAGATGCGATCACAGTTGCATTCGTCTGCGTTCCTCCCACCAGAAAATGTACATCCACATCTTCCCTGCCGCAGGCTTTTCGGATTTTCTCCCTGGCGCTCCCGCAATAGGGGTCGTTTCCGTAACCCGGGGTCTGCTCCCAATTGGTTTCCGCCATTTTTTCCAGTATTTTGGGATGGCATCCCTCTACATAATCACTTTGAAAATAGATCATTCTTTCCTCCATACGTGCGCTTTTTCGTACTCCCATTATACAACAGGAGACGAATTCCCACCACCGGAAAAATTATGACCCCCGCAGATCAACTAAAACCAGCGGTAATGAGGCTTCGCCTCCCGGAAGAACCAGTATCTCAGGTAATCATCCAGAACAATTCCCACGAAAGATAAAAAGAACCACAGAATGGTAAACGGCAGGCAGATCTGCCCCATCAGGTTAAACGGCACCGCGCCGTAATCCCAGACATTTAAGCCCAGCTTGATATTCAGCAGCCAGCCGGTGATGAATTCCAGTGTCGTTATGATACCGGCCGAGGCCAGCATCTGCGCCCACACCGGAAAGCGCAGGGAATATTTGGTATCCAAAAGGCCGATCAGAACAAAACAGATCCCGCCCAGAACTGCCATACTCCAATGGGAATACCCACGGAACATAATTTCCATCAGATAATATACGCCGCCGCCAATGCCGAACAAAAACGGCAGCTTTGAAATTTGTCTCCACATTGCCTGTTCTCCTCCTTTTTAATCATTTTCTCCCTACAGTTCCAGAACCATTACGGTAATTAAAACCAATTTGAGACATTTAGGACAGAATTCGGTTGCTTTGCATTTATTTCCATACTATAATAAAAATAATAGCGCTCAAAAACGCCAATACATAGAGGATCAGGTGTTATCATGAATAGCAAAAAAACACACAGAAGAAATACCAATGGCTTTACTTTAACGGAAATGATTGTGGTTCTGGTGATCATTGTCATCCTTATCGCTCTTCTGGTACCCACACTGGTGGGTTATATCGACAAGGCAAAGGAAAAAGAGGCCATCGCGGAATGCCGCAGGGCAGTCGTCTCCACCCAGACGCTGGCTTCTGAAAAATACGGATCAGACAATGAAGTATCCGGCGGGATTGCATTCCTGGCCAAGTATAAAGACGAGATATTCGAACTGGCCGAACTGCCTGAGAAGGCCAGTATCAATTACCTGTCCTTCCAGAACGAAGGAACTTTTGCAGATGGCGCTTCCCGTTCCATCTCTGTGCTCAAATTCACTTCTTCCAGTAAAATCAAAGTAATTTATGACGCCTCTAAGGATTCCAAATATACGATTGACTGGGAAAATTCAGGAGCTGGAAAATATCTGTCTGATGCGCAGACATTGTGGGGTTCCAACGATTATATTAATAACGACAAGCTCTGGGACGCCTTTATTAAGGATAACAGCGACGCCCCCCTGACTGACACGGAAGTCCAGCTGATGAACGAATTCGCGGAAAAATTTGGATGTACCCTGAAGATAGATCCGAATACCCTTCAGTGGAGGCCGGTATTGATCCGTGGAACCGATACGGTCCTGCTGTTTACGCCTTCGGACCCTGTCACGCATAAGAACCAGAATACGCCTGTATTCTATGACGGAAATAATTTTTATTATTATGTCCGCAAGGATTATAAGGGAAATCTCGAGATAAACCAGAGCGCCGTGACCATGGATAATGCCCAGCGGCTGATCGATAATGCCTTGTCCAGCAAAACCCTGAACACAGATGATATCGCTCCGAATCAGGGTGCCTGGGTCAAATATGAGCCGTAAATTTTTGAATTCCATAAGGAATCTTTAAGCCATGATTTCCTTTTCTGAGGTTATCATGGCTTATTCTTTCGTCCGCTTCACTGCATCCTTTTGTCTTTTTCACATTTCCCTTTTTTCATCCTCATCTCCCGCTGCAACCATAAGAGACATTGTGATTACTCCGAGACAAGCCCCGCCAATCAAACAGAGTATATAGCCCATAGCCTTTCCTCCTTCTCCATGATTTTCATCTTTCGTTAAGAAAAGGAATAACGAACAACGGATTCGCTGGTCCTTATATCATATCTTATCTGTTCCGTCCAATAATATGAGTCTTTTAAATAGTAATATTTAACTGTTTCAAATTAATTTATGGTTAAAAAATTTTCACAGACTCTTGACACGTTGAACACACATTCTACACAAATGGAGCGTATATTATGAATTGCAAAAGCAAATAGCTTTTTCATCCTAACACTTTCTTTTTCATATAAGGCGGCATCTGAAAAGATGCCGTCACCCCCTCTTTTTTCCAGTTTCCCAACCCAAAATTGATTAAATATTCTTAACGATATCTTAGCGTGCAAATCAGCAAATTTTGTATATAATAGAATTATAAGGAGGCGGTTAAAATGTTAGAAACCTTGCTTGTTTCTTTCACATTACTTATCGTCTTAACTAAATTTGGTATTCCTCTTGTCTATTGGCTCAATCAATGTTCCCGCCATTGATTACCACGAAAAGTGCCGGCAGCTTCCCGCCGGCACTTTTTATAATTTCATAGGAAAGTGCTCCTATGAAATTAAAACTTATTCAGGTTCTTCTGATTTTGGATGGATTTACCCCCATATATTTTTTAAATATTTTGACAAAATACCTGGTATCCGTGAATCCGACGTTCTCCGCGATTTCATAGATCTTCAGATTGGTGGTCAAAAGCTGTTCTTTCGCATATTCCACCTTGTGCCTGTTGACACAGTCGATAAAGGATTCCCCGTATTCTTTTTTGAAAATATAGCCCAGATAGGAGGGATTTACATAGAATGCAGCCGCGATTTCTTTTAGAGACAGATTGTCCCGGTAATGTTCTCCCAGATACTGCAGCAGATCACTGACCAGTTTACTGTATTCTTTTACCGGAGCACCCCCGCTTTGTTCTTCCAGGCTTTTTTTCGCCTCCTGGAAGGAACAGGCTACCTCTTCGAGTTCTTCCACTTCCACCCCCATACCGGATCTAACCTTTACCTTAAGAAGCCGTGCCAGCGTCCCGCGGACTTCCTCCTCAAAGGCCTGAATCTGCGCCAGGGTCTGACGACGGTCATACAGCAGGATCACATAATTTTCCATACAGGAAAACGACAGACCGTACTGCCGCTCCTTCATCAGCTCGTCGCAGACATTTGCAGCCGCGTATATCATTAATGAGACTTCTTTTTTATCTGCCTCTTCTCCGGACAGGATCTTTAACACACTGATCCTGTAGGTACCCTTGTTAATCTGGATATTAAGATTTTTTAATTTGTCTTTCAACTCATTGTTGCCGATATTTCCCTCGATGAGCCGCAGAAAGGTATTCTCCCGCAGCAGATTCTTACCAGCCCGGGCCAGTGCGTCCCCACGGCGCTTCATGCGGATTCTGGACACGGCCGTGCCGATCACTTCATGTAATTCCTCCGGGTCCAGCGGTTTTAACAGGTAATCCGTCACCTCCATCCGGATCGCTTCCTGGAGATATGCAAAATCGCTGTATCCGCTCAGGACGATGATAATAGGCTGAGTGCTCTCTCCTCTGAGCTCCCTGATCAGTTCCAGGCCATTCATCCGCGGCATCTTGATATCGGTAATGAGAATATCCACCCTGGTCTCCCGGTATTTTTCAAGCGCCTGCTGCCCGTCACTTGCCTCTTCGATCTGTTCCACCCCGTGATTATCCCAGTTTACCGAACGGATGATCCCCTGACGTACCAGGGGCTCGTCATCCACGATCATTACTCTGTACATCCTCTTCCTCCTGTCTCCCCGCCGGTAAATATAATGCCACGCAGGTTCCCCCCAGAGAGCTTCCTGATACCCTCAGCCCATAGCTGCTGCCCAGCAGTAATTTCATCCGTTCATTTACATTTTTGATTCCGATATGGTAGAGATTCTCTTCTTCCGAATCCGTCTCAATTTTTTGCTGCAGAAGCTTAAGGGCAGCCGCGTCCATGCCGATTCCGTTGTCCTCGATGAAAATGCAGACCCCGTTGGCCTCACTTTTCCCATGAATCCGGATTCTGCACACCTCCATCTCCTGGTTAAACGCATGGTTCATACAGTTTTCGATAATCGGCTGCAGGGTCAGCTTGGGAACCCGAAGCTCTTTTTGTTCCAGATCCAGGAGCTCTTCATATTCCAGTCTTTCACCAAAGCGCAGTTCCTGCAGCTGCATGTAATAATCCACATACTGAAGCTCATCCTCGATCAGCACGATATCCGGATGTCTTAAATTCCAGCGGAACATATTACCCAGAATCGTCAGCATCTGCGCGGTTTTCGGATCGTCTCCGGATATTGCCATCGCCCGGATGGATTCCAGGGTATTGAACATAAAGTGCGGATTGATCTGGATCTGCAGCGCCCGCAGCTCCGCTTTTTTCATCTTGATGTCTTTTACATAGATCGTATCGATGTATTCTTCCAATTTCCGGCTCATGTCGTTCAATCCATTTTCCAGCACAGCGATCTCATCGTCCCTCGTAACCTCCAGCCGCTCATCCAGCCTGCCCTTCTGAATCTTCCGGATATGTCTGACGATCCGCGTGATCCGGCTGCCTAACAGGCAGGCGATCAGGACTCCCGCTGCCAGACACAGCAGCAGACAGATCACCAGCACCGGCAGCACCTGCTGCAGGGTCAGCCGGTAGACCTCCCGGTATAACACGCTTTTGTCTATGATATGGATATAGGACAGCCGGCTCCACGAGACCAGGTCCGCCTTTTTCACCACGAACTGGTCCTGTTCCTCCCGGGACGGCGCTTTCGTCTGCTTCAGCAGATAATCTAAACTCTCATCCCCGGTCCGGTAATATATGACACCTTCGGGATCGACGATATAGGTGGTCCCGATCTGCTGTTCTCCCTGGCTGTCGTAGATTTCAAAAAACGCTTTCGGATCGATATTGATAATCACGGCTCCGCATTTCGGGCTCTTCTGCATGTTATAGATATCCACGATATTCATATAGACACTGATAACGTCATCCTGTTCTTTTAAATAATCGGACCGGTACACAGGAGTCATAACAATCTCATTCTCATATTTCTTCACTTCCTTCAGAAAATCCGAATGAAGGAAATCCACCTCCTTGTTCCAGTCCTGAAACAGGCTTTTGGCAATCAGATACGTCTTATTCCTCTGATAATCCACCAGGATGATCTCTTTGACGAACTGGTTGCCATTGCTGGATGCCCGCAGGAACTGGTTGATGAACAGCTCCCGCTGATAATCATCCTGTTCCTCCCGCAGCACATCCGTTATATTCTGATAATCATATTCTTTCAGATAAAGGTTGGTAAAAATATTGCCGATGGACTGGAGCCGCCCGTTGATATCCACTTTCATCTTATCCATCAGCTCCGCCTCGTAATTTGTCTGGGTCCTGATCATCTGTTCCGCCATCGTGTTGGCGATAAACCAGGATGAGGCCCCCAGACCCAATACGATAATCAGCGAATACATCACCAGCATATTGCTGACAAATCTGTTTTTTTTCATCCGCTTATTCACTCACAATTCGAAGCTCCCTGCTGTCCGGCAGTTTGGGAAAGCTGGTCCCTCCCAAAGCCTGATACCAGTAACACACCGTAAACAGGTCGTCTCTTCTGGCCAGGTAGAGATCCTTCCTGGTCCATCCCAGATCCTGTATCTCGATCCTGATATCCGACTGGAAGCGGATTGCGTCCTGCACATGCCAGCGGTACATGGAAAACCTGGGCTGGATATTGTACAGCCCGTCCGGCTTCCGGTAATAATGCATCCCAAGATACGGCGTGCTGTATGTAGTATACGCCCCGTCCACTTCGAAGTTAAAGGACCCGCCAAAGTAATCTTCCGTGCCGGTGTAAACGATGGAAGGGGCATCCTGATCATTGTCCAGATAAATCTTCAATTCCCCTTCGCCCCACCAGCGTCCGTCCCCGTTTAAACCGATGCTCATGGCCAGTCCCACATATTTTCCCTTTCCCCGCACCCCATTAAGGACCGTATGCACCTCTCCCTGGCGCAGCGGTTTGGACTGCCGGTACTGGGCGTGGAAATATCCGATGTTCTCCGGCAGGCTGGTCCGGATATAATTAATCTGATAAAAACACATGTAATCCCGTTCCGTCCGGTTTTCGATGGTCATCCGGCAATGCCTGCGAAACGGCATCTTCCAGAAGCAGTTCAGCCCCCGGATCGGTCCCACTACCACCTGGGAAGAATTCAGGGTAAAAAAAGGGCCTTTCATCCATTGGTCATCCGGCGTTTCCGCCCAGCCGTAGGCAAAGAAGTCCGGCAGGGGGCATTCCACGGAAGGCTCTGCCGATTCGTCCCAGTAGATTCTCAGGATGTAATTTTTATCAACCACACCGCCGAACCACATACTCTCGATCATACCGTTGCCGTCTATATCTGCAAGCGTAAGCGTCTCCCCGGGTTTGATCAGTTCACACGGATGGATCTTCCACCCTTTTCCCAGTTCCCGGGCAGCACCGGCGCCGAAGCCTTCGGCTGCCAGAGCGCCCTTTCCCTTTTCCCCTTTTGGATTCTCCGGTGAGATACTATAGCTCACCGCGTCATCCAATAACATCATATCTGATCTGTCGTCCATCTGCCAGCTCCTCATGTAATTTTATTCTTATTTTCTTATAATTGTTGTCGGCATACTCTCTTATAACCGTCCCGGCTTGTAATGATTTCTGTCCCTTATCATCCCTTGATGGCTCCCGCCACCATGCCGTGGCGGAACTGCTTTTGCATACACAGATACAGTATCACGATCGGTACCGAGGCCCACATGACCGCGCCAAAGACGATATCCCAGTTCGTCGTATACTGTCCGATCGCCCGGTAGATACCCGTGGTAATCGTACTGCCGGTCCTGGCATCCAGGATATACAGCGGCGGCAGAAAATCATTCCAGATCCACATACCGGAAAAAATAATCACGGTGGAGGTACATGGCTTTAACAGCGGCAGCAAAATCGAGCGGAAGATCACAAACCGGCTGGCTCCGTCGATCTTCGCGGACTCTTCCAGGGATGTGGGCAGCGTCTTGAAGAATTCCACATAGAGGAAGAAGGACACGCTGAAATAGACCGCGCAGTTAAACAGGATCATTCCCGGCATCGTCCGGAGCAGATGAAAAAAAGATAACGTCTTGATACTGGGTATCAGGATCATCTGGACCGGTATCATCAGCCCCATCAGGAAGAATACATAGATGCCGTTGTAGAACCTGGTCTTATTCCGGGCCACAATATAAGCGGCCATGGATGCCACCAGAATCAACAGCACCAGCGAGCATCCGGTGATCAGGATACTGTTCAGATAGAGTCTGGGGATTCCCGCGCTGTTCCAGGCAGTGACAAAATTCTGCAGGGTAAAGGAGGCAGGCGGGGCCAGCGGTTTCATGATAATGTCTTCATAGGGTTTAAATGCGTTTACCACCGCGATATACAAGGGCAGCGCAAAGATAACTGTGAGCGCCACGGCTGCGATTCTGGAAATGACGGAGACTTTCTTTCTCCTCTTCATCAATAATCCACCTCCATCTTTTTCAGAATCAGGTACTGGACTGCCGTCACCACCGCAATGAACAGGAACAGGACCAGAACGATGGCTGAGGAATATCCCAGCATATTATAGTCGGTCATTCTGGATACCGCATTGACCGCGATCGTCTCGATGGTCTGCGGTGTCATGATCTTTACAAAATCATACTGGCGAAGCGCGTTTATCACGGAAAAGATAATGGATATCGTAAGGCCCGGAACCAGCAGCGGTAATGTGATGCGGAAAAATTTGTGAAAAGCGGACGCGCCGTCCACCTGGGCCGCCTCATACAAATCCTGGGGAATCGTCTTCAGCGAGGCATCGTAAACCGTCACATAAAAGCCCAGGCCGGCCCAGGAGATCGCCATAGTAACCGTCAGCGTCGTGATAAACGGGGAGGCGAAGAAATCTACATTGGCGCCTCCGAAAAAACCGATGACCGCATTGATCACGCCTCCGTTGCCCTGTGTCATATAGGACCAGATAAAGGACACCACCACACTGCTCAGCACACAGGGAATAAAGATAACCGCTTTACACAGATTGTAAGTTTTCTCTTTTTTATCCATCCAGACCGCGATCAGTACCCCGAATACATTGACAAAGATCACATTGAACGCGGTCAGGATCAGCGTAGTTTTCACCGAATCCCAGAATGCCTGGTCCGTCATCAGATTCACAAAGTTCTTCAACCCGATAAACTTATAGGTGGGGCTGATCCCGTCCCAGTTCGTAAAACTGTAATAAAAACAGACTACGATCGGTACCACCATAAAGATCAGATAGATCAGACTGCCCGGCAGCAAAAACAAAAAGTCAGATAGTTTCGTTTTCCAGTTTTTCATACAGGCCCTTTCGTTACTGGGCGTTATCCAGAAGCTTGTCAAACTCCCGGTCCAGATTTTCCAGTTCTTTTTGCATATCCGCATTTGGATCAGAGGCCAGCTTCAGAGTGAATTTAATCAGCAGGTCGGACCCACCCGCGATCCAGGCGTTATCTCCAACGGTGTCAAAGAAATTCGGGATTCCCTTATATTCATCCATCATTCCTTCGATCTCTTCGTGCAACGGCGTCTTTTCATACTTCACTTCTTCCTTCAGCGGTGTAAATAACTGTTCTGTCTGAAGGAACTGAGCTGACCAGGTGGGATCCTGGATAAAGAATTTCACAAAATCCTTGGCCACCTCCGGATACTTGGTCTGAGAGCTGACGGACAGGCCTTCATTTACCCACAGAGGCATCACCTTGTCGGCTGCGTCATCACCTGGTATGGGGAAGAAGCCAACTTCGAAGTCATGGGGCATATTCATCTCGTCTCCCTGGGTCCAGGAGCCCATCATATACATGGCGCTTTTTCCGCTGAAGAAGTATTCATTGCTCTGGGCATAGGTCATACTGGACCGGTCGGAGGTATTGTATTTTGTCATAAGATCGACAAATTTCTCCACGCCTTCCACGAATTCAGGCGTATCGGCAAAATTCGCCTCTTTCTTCATCCTCTGCTGCGGCCAGTCCGGAACCTTGGACAACAGATCCACCGTCTCGATACACTGGAAAGGAAGGGTATGTGCCCAGCCGTCTTTTAAACCCATCACAGCCGGAGTGATTCCCTTGCTGTTGAACGTATCACAGATCTTCACCAGTTCCTCCCAGGTTTCTGGTACCTCCAGATGATTCTCTTTGAACAGATCCTTATTATAAAACACGCCGCCCACCTGGATCTTATAGGGTACGACATAAATCTTGCCGTCTATCCTGGATACATATTCCGGTTTGATCATGTCTACATCGCTGTCCTCGAAAGGCAGTAAAGCACCGGACGGAACAAAATCACTGGGAGTGGCCATCACCATGACGTCAGGAAACTGGCCGGTGGAAAGCAGGGTCTTCGCGTGTTCCCGAACCGTAATGTTGGAGGATGGCTGGAAGATCAGCTCAATATGTACATTGGGATGCTCCGCCGTATAACGGTCGACCACCACCTGCCAGAAATCCCTGGTGAGAATAGGGGTTTCGTTGGCCAAAAACTGGATATTCACCTCTTCCTCCCCGGCAGTTTCCTGCCCGGATTCCGGCGTTTTTGCTTCCTCCTTTGCCGGACTTTCGGCCGGAGCAGCTGAAGGCGCCGCGGCCGGCTCCTCTTTCGCACCGCAGCCGGCCAGCAGCGCAGCGCCCATACACAGACACATTACCATAGCAACTAACTTTTTCATATACCTCTTCCTTTCTGCTTTTAATGGTTTCATTATAGCATTGGAGGCTGTGTATGATAATGTCATGGATTCTATATTTAAGGGCACAAATTCTAGGATTTTGGGCGTCGTGCTAAAGGGCCGGGACTGTCTCCATTTTCAACAGGCTTCGCAGGCTCCGGGTGAAGGTAAGCTGGACCAGGAAATACAGAACCGCCAGAATCAAAAAGGCGGCCGCTGCCGCCGGCGGACTGGTCTGAAACGGCATATAATCGCCGGTTTGAAGCGAAAGGGATCGCAGAATAGTCTTTACGGTCAGAACTGCCGGATATACCAGGAGCAGGAAGGAACCTATAAGAATCGGCCTGTAGATATCGATCAGCATTTTGCGGACTTCCCGGGAGGTATAACCCATCATGTGCAGGATCAGGATTTCCCGGGTGCTGCTTTGAAAATTCAGAAGCAGGGCCAGATATAACAGAATACAGCCGATGAGGCAGCCGATAACCTGGTTGATGACGGCGCTGGTCCGGTTGGATACGGAATCACGTTCCAGATCTGCCCGGATCTGGCTGCTTGTTTTTAAGGTATCGGGATCGTACCGGTTCTGTATACTGTAGATCCCATTGTAAGCTGTGTCCGGCAGCCCCATGATTTGGGACAGATCGGACTGGGAGAGATAAATATGATTCGATTCGGCGTTGAAAGCAACCGCGGTTATCGTTGCCCTTAAACCGGTATCTGACTGGGTGGTGTCCCATGTGATGGTGACCTGTTCTCCGACCTTGAATCCGTATAGTTCCTGCAGGGATGGCGGGATCACGATTTCTCCCGGTTCAGGCAAGGGAATGGGATTTCCGCTGGAATCCAGCAGAAGGAAGAGGGTTCCCCCTGGGTGCAGGCTTATGAGGGTCTGCGGCAGCACGGTATTTTCCCTGCGGATACTGCCCCCCGTGTCCAGATAGGGCTTTCCTTCTGCGTCCGGATTGTTTTTCACGGGACCTAATTGCGGCCGGTTATAGTGATTGTCATAGAGATAGGAACGGCCCGCGGTCTGCTGACGGTATACCGTTGGACTGCTGACATAGAGGGAATAGGAAAGCAGAAACATGACCGTAAATCCGGCCGTGGACAGCAGAATCAAAAAGACTGCTACGGGTCTGCGCAGAGCCAGACGGATGGGCAGCCTTATTTTCTCAGGGAACAGGCGGGAAGTCCTGTCTGAGATTCTGAGAATGACGGAATCTTTCGCGGGCTGATTTGTACCGTTCAGGAGAAGCCCGGCTTCCCGGCGGCTGATAGGCAGAAAGGTAAGGTATGGGACACAGCCAAATACCAGCGCCGGCAGGAAAAAGCCAACGGCCAGCGTATCCGGCTCCAGGCCTTTCGCCAGATCCGTCAGGGAATATGACTGCTCGGAGGCCAGGATCAGAATATCGGACGCGAAATATCCGGCGGCCAGTCCGAAAACGGCTCCGGTCAGTGAGAGCAAAACGGTGTACAAAAGACAAGGAATCAGAATCTGTGTATTGGAAAAACCCAAGGCTTTCAGACCGCCCAGCTGCTTTTGGTTCTGACGGTAAAAATTCAGGAAATAGATGGCGAATACAAAGGCAGTCAGCAGAAGAAAAGCTGCCAGCAGATTGCGGGAAAGAATGATGTTGGAACTCAGTCCGGTGTAAAACAGCTGTTGATTTTTTGTCAGCTGCGGAATTGATTCGAGTACCTTTATGTTCGCATCGACAGAGAAATGAACGAAATAATACATAAATGATGTGAAGGTGGTTAATAACAGTAATAGTATTGTAAATATTTTATTTCTGAGCAGTTCCCGGTAAATCTGTTTACATAAATATTTCATTGTCCCCTCCTCAGGCGCTTACTGCCATACCATATCTTCCGCACGAATCGGACTGTCGTTGTATTGGTCGCTGTACAGCAGACCGTCCTTAATCGTAATAACCCGGTCCGCTGTCTCCGCGATCTGAAGGTTATGAGTGACGAACAAAACCGTGATTCCAAAAGCGGATTTTAATGCGTGCAGAAGGGATACGACTTTCTTGCTGTTGGATTCGTCCAGGGCGCCTGTCGCTTCATCGCAGAACAGGATATCCGGCTTCTTGATCACCGCTCTGGCGACTGCGGCGCGCTGCTGCTGTCCGCCGGAGAGCTGAGCCGGGAATTTGTCCAGCAAAGCTTCTAACTCCAACAGCTTTGCCAGCTGGTCCAGTGACAAGGGGGCAGAGTCCGGGGCTTTTCCGATTTCGATATTTTCACGGATGGTCAGATTATTCAGCAGCAGATAATTCTGAAAGATATTGCCGGTTTTCCTTCGCTTCCATCCGGCCAATTGTGCCTGGGACATGTCCGTGATGTTATCACGGCCGAAACGTACAGTTCCCTGTGTGGGCTTTAAGAGCCCGGAAAGGATGTTCAGCAGGGTGGTTTTGCCGGAACCGCTGGGGCCCAGCATTACGGTAAATGAGCCCTGTTCTACTTTGAGGCTGATCCCTTTTAAGACTGCGTCCTCATTTTTATAGATCTTAGTGATACCGTAAGCTTCTATTACATTCTTCATATCTGCCTCTTTCTATCGTCTGTTTTTATCACTTGTTTCTATTACCTGTTTCTATTGCCTATCTATCGTCTATCTATCGTCTATCTATCGCTTGTTTCTATTGTTTATTTCTAGCGTCTGTTTTTATCTTGGATATTTTTCCGTATTCTTTTTTACGCAGGTCCAGCTCCCGGTTAATGGCATCCACATCCGTTCTGATCCTGAAAATGTCGATGAGGCTGCCGATAAAATAAACGGATATTCCCAGCAGAACCAAAACCCACAATGGCGTGCTGCTGTACCATTGAAACAGCCATCCAAAGCCAACCAGCACCGCCAGCATGTAGCTGAGCTCTACTGCGATTTCCACCAGATAGTAGGCACTCTCAAACCGTTTCAGAGCGATCATTCCCGCATGTATCACTACGTTTGCCACCGCCGCCTGGAATACCGTTTCGATGCACAGGAACCGAGCCTGATATAATTTTGCCACCACCGCCAGCAGAATCAGGGAGAGGCCTGTGGTAGCCAGAAAATTTTTAATCTGCTTTTTCATATTTTCCTCCAACGGCGCTTGCACTGCGCCATGAATTTTTCGGTTATAGGTTCACACTTCTTTTTATCGTTCCTGCAGCATTTCCTTGATGACGGACACATACTTCCGGGTCACATTGATCCGTTCCCCATTAGTCAGAACAGCTTCCATGCGGCTGTTGATCAGCGGCCGGATACTCTCCAGCACCCGGATATTCAGGACACAGGACTTGCTTACCTGGACAAATCCTGCGTCCGCCAACTCTTCCAGCAGCTGATAGAGCCTAAGTTCTGAACGATATACTTCTTTTTCACCATAGACAAAGGTATGCTTATCCACGCTTTCCGCATAGTAAATATCCGCCGCGTGGAGCCAGACCTCTCTCTGGTCAGCGCTGCACTTTAACGTACGGTCGTATGTCCTTAGATAATCTTCCAGACGCCGGACGGTACTGTCCATGTGCGGTGCATAGCGGATCAGTACTTCCATGTCTTTTTGATTTCTATCCTGCTCTAATTTTATATTCATGTTTAGATCCCTCTTCCAGTTTATATGCGAAACCGCTTATTTCGCAATAGTTACCGAACTAACATGCAGTTTGACACTACCAACTTGCAGTTGAACTCTGCTTTTGTTTCTGTTTTCATTCTATGTGTCTGATTGCCAAAAATCAATGATCTACTAAAAACAGTATGCCGCCCTCAAATCCAATAACCCTGACAATCTCTTTTGACCCGCTATGCATAAACCTTAAACCGGCAGGTTCTAACCGCATTATGCCGCAGTGTATCGTGCGATCCATTCGGAGTGCTTTTTATTTCTTAATAATTCTTTCCTAAAAATAAAAAGACTGGATTTATACATAAGGATTTTTAAACCCTCATATACAAATCCAGCCCGGTACTCTCTCCCGTATTTTAAGTCAAGTATCTTTTGGATAGTTCTTTTGAACTACTTTGGATAGTTCTTGTACCTTAATTTAGCTAGTTTTTTACATAACTTTGGATAGTTCTCTTGCATTACTTTGGTTAGTTCTCTTACATTACTTTGGTTAGTTCTCTTGCATTATTTTTTGCTGCTTTTTTTGCATTTCTTATACTGGTTTATAGTTTTTTACTTGTTCCTTATATTTATATGCTTTCTTATAATCCAATACGTTTTCACCGATTCTATTTCACATACATCTGCATCGGATAAGAGAGATATTCCACTGGCTCTAACTGCTCCACAGTTACATACCCTGCCGGTGCGTTCAGAATCGTGGGTATCCTGTTGACGATTGTCGCGCAGGTATGTTCCACGGTTGCCGGTTTCTGCACATAGAAGGTTACATCCGGCTCGCCGATGATCTTCCAGTCACACATATCTCCATCGTCGGGTCCGTATACTTTACCGATGCACTGGGTCTCGATCACAGGCCCCTGGAAGGTTTCCGTTGTAACCACGGCGCTCATGCCTATGCAGTTCCCCTTGGGAATAGTTCTGCCCAGGGTGGAGGAATACAGATCCGTATCATAGAAGTACGGGACACATTTCTGCGTCTGGGATTTGATCGTCCATCCCATCTTTGCACACAGGGATTCATTGGAATTCCATACATAGGAAGGCTCCAGTGTGGTCGGATGAGCGATCTTTTCCTCGAATTCTTCCGGCGTGAATCCTGCACCGTGGGCCTCTGCCAATGCCAGACCATAATCTTCCACATTGTAGCTGACCGCTCCCTCGATCCGGTCGATCCGGTGAACGCCGCCGGCCACACAGCCGATCATATTGATCCAGTAGATATCCTGCATTCCGGCGCCCACGATGGTACAGTTATTTTCTTTCGCCAGTTTGTCTAATTTATTGGTAATCGCGGAGGCGGTTGTCCACGGGTAGATCGCCTCTTCACAGGTAGTAACCACATTGATACCGCGTTTCACGCAGCGCTCAAAATGCGGATAAACATCGTCCATAAAGCTAAACAGGGTTAACACGGCAATATTTGCGTCACAGTTGTCCAATACGGCATCCGCATCACTCTGGATCGTTACTCCCAGCTTAACGCCTAATTCAGCCCAGTCACCCACATCCATGCCGACCACTTCCGGATTGACATCGATCGCTCCGACGATCTCCGCGCCTTTTTCATACAGATAACGGAGTGTATATTTGGACATCTTTCCACAACCATACTGCACTACTCTTACTTTTTCGTTATACATATGCGATACCCCTTTCCTGTCGCTCCCTTATATCCTTCCTATCTGCCCGCAGTCTTTTGTCTGCAACTCCTGGCTGTGTAACAGCTCTTATAGGATTTAGTATGGAAGCCGCTTGTCTTTGTTTTCTTACGGCTTCATTGTAAACTTTATAACAGGAATAGGGTCAATACTGCAATTGTTACAAATTTAACGATATTTTATTGGTACTTGTAACCGTAGGAACATACCCCGTTCCTCATACTCCATCAGCGGGATTTCCGAAATCACCTCACATATATAATCCCCGCAGATCACGTACCCCTTCTCTTCCACTTCGTTCAGCAGCCGGTCGGCGTATTCCAGTTCCTGCTCAAAGCCCTCGCAGTAAATGCACAGATAGGTATTGCTGGGTATCCTGGTAATCAGTGATTTATCTACGTATTCCTGGTCTACAAACACAAAGACCACTTCCGAGTAAAAATTCCGTTTCAGAATGTTTTCCCGGGTGACGATCGATCCGGCATTGCAGAAATAGATCTGAGGCAGCTGATTTTCCATAAGGCTGTCCTTCAATTGCCGCAGAACCTTTTCATACATTTCGATCCCATAGTCATAGAAATTTTCTTTTGACTTCACACAATACATCTGCCTCTCCCGAATGAATTCGGTCAGGATCGTCCCTGTCCTGGGGGCATTTTCATATTGTTCAAAGCTGTCCAGGGTTCGTTCGATCGCCCGTCTCTGATACTTCAGTTCCCGGATCTGCCTTTCGATCTGGCTGCTTTTCTGACGCAGGACACTCTTCATCATATCAATATTTTTATCTTCCATGTGCATCTTGATATCTTTAAGGCTCATACCCAATGATTTCATATACTGAATCATATCCAGCTGTGCACACTGGCGCATATCGTAATACCGGTATCCATTTTCCCCCACATGGACAGGACTCAAAAGCCCCATGCGGTCATAGAGCCTCAACGTCTGTTCGGAAATGTGGTTCAATCTGGCCATCCTGCCAATCGTCATCTTATCCATTAATTTCCTCCAGTGCCGCATTTACTGCGGCTTAGTTCAGGTATGCGTTATGCGCGTTCCTCCGGTGCCGCATTTACTGCGGCTTAGTTCAGGTATGCGTTATGCGCGTTCCTCCGGTGCCGCATTTACTTAAGTCTAGCTCAAATAATCTTACAACAAAACAATAACTTTATACTTACTATAAGGTTTTCGACAATAATCTCCATCAGGAAACATATTGTAAACTAAATAAACCAGACTTTAGGTTTGCATAACATCCCGTTCAAACCTTTATTCAATTATAACATATCTGCGCCTGTTATCGATAGAATATCCACTTAAATTATTTATACATATCACAAAAATACCTTATAATAATCCGGCCGCTGCTCCTAAACAATTTTATTGCCACTTGTATTGTAAAATCAACCGAATACTGCAAATCGATTGATAGAGATATTCGATTTTTCTATAATAAAATCAGGAAGGGGGATTGACTCCATTGCAAATCGAAATAAAAATTGACAGTTCCTGTATTGAACCCAGAATAATCATCTTAACTGATACGATTACAGATGAGGTAAACAACATAATGAAAAAATTATCTGAAGATGTCCCTCAGATAATTACCGGCAATAAAAATAATAAAATTGAAGTGTTGGAACAAGTGGAATTGATTCATATTTATGCGAATACGGGAAAAGTTTTTGCGGTCACTAAGAAAGGGGAATACACCTTGCGGCTCAGACTATATGAAGTGGAGGAGCGGTTGAATCCGCATCAGTTTGTCCGCATCTCCAATTCAGAGATCATTAATTTAAAACAAGTCAATAATTTTGATCTCAGTTTTACAGGTACCATCTGCATCCGGTTATCAAACGGAATTACCACCTATGTTTCCAGAAGATATGTTTCCAAAATTAAAAAAATATTAGGAATTTGAGGTGAAAATATGAAAAAGAAAATAATTTTACGCAGTGCTTTGGGCTTCCCGCTTGGAATTGCTATCGGATATTTAATCACTATATTCATTTCTTTTGGTTGGGCAAACGGGCACTATTCACCATGTATGCCTGAACTGGTCTCTATTATGGGAAATGAAATCAATGCCGTTATCCTACAGGCGCTGCTTTGTGGTTTATTAGGCGTAGGTTTCGCGGCAAGCTCTGTGATATGGGAAATAGACCATTGGAGTATGGTTAAACAGACCGGCGTTTATTTCGGAATCATTTCTGTAATCATGATGCCGATTGCCTATTTTACGTACTGGATGGAACATAGCATTACAGGGTTTCTCATATATTTTGGGATATTCGTTCTTATTTTTATTATTTTATGGATCATTCAAATTATGATCGGCAAACGCACAGTAAGAAAAATGAACGCCAATTTATATAAATCGCAGCGTGATAACCAGAGTAAAAAATGAGTGGATCATCTGCCCTGTCTGCACAATGAAACTTGTGACGGATTGCTGCGAAAATACGTTTCTTCGCAAATCACCGTGTCAGGCCTTCACACAGACAGGGCAGATGGCTCTCCAAATACAGCTGGAATTAGGTACAGGACTCAAGCATTAACCTTACCGGCTCCCTTTATTTCACAATTCTCACGAATTTCTTCTTTCCTATTTTTAATACGTCTCCGTTTGCCAGTACATAATCAAAGTCCTCCATCTTTTCCCCATTTAACTGGACACCACCCTGGGCCACCAGTCTGCGGAATTCGCTGTTAGACGCGGTATATTTGGCTTTGGTAAGAAGCGGAATTATATCTGCCAGTCTGTCTTTCTCCTCTTCTATAATCAGTTCCGGTATATCCTGCGGGATACCTTTTTCCTGAAACGCGGCAGCATAGTAATCTTCTGCCTTTTTCGTATTTTCCTCAGTGTGATACAGGGACGTGATGATCCGCGCCAGTTCCAATTTTACATCCCGCGGATTTTTCCCCTGTTCCAGATCTCTTCTGATTTCTTCCACCCGGTCCGGATGAACATCTGTAGCCAGCTCAAAGTATTTCAAAATCAAGCGGTCCGGAACCTCCATCACTTTTTTGAACATGGAAGGGGCCTCTTCATCGACTCCGATATAATTTCCCAGGCTCTTGCTCATCTTCTCCACGCCATCCAGGCCCTCCAGAATGGGCATGAACAGAGCTGCCTGCGGTTCCTTCCCCAATGTTTTCTGAAGCGTGCGGCCCATCAATATATTAAAAGTCTGATCCGTTCCGCCAAGTTCCATATCCGCATCGATGGCTACTGAGTCATAAGCCTGCATCAGGGGGTAAAAGAATTCGTGCAGACCGATCGGCACTTCATTTTTATAACGGTTCTGAAAATCGTCCCGCTCCAGAATTCTGGCAACCGTGGTGGTGGCTGCCAGGCGGATCACCTCTTCGAAATTCATCTTCCCCAGCCATTCACTGTTAAAGAGCACCTCCGTTTTATCCCGGTCCAACACTTTAAAAATCTGTGTCTGATAGGTCAGCGCATTTTCCTGCACCTGCTCCTTACTCAATGCGTTCCTGCCTTTGGATTTTCCGCTGGGGTCTCCAATCTGTCCGGTAAAATCACCGATGATAATAATCGCTCTGTGACCGAGATCCTGCATCTGTCTGATTTTGCGAAGCACAACGGCATGGCCCAAATGAATATCCGGTGCGCTGGGGTCTAATCCCAGTTTGATTCTCAATGGTCTACCAGCTTTCTGTGCGTCACTCAATTTTTGCTTTAATGTTTCTTCACTTACTACCTGCTCCACGCCTTTCATGATAATCCGGAATTGCTCTTCTACTGATACTGTCATAACAGACCTCCTGATAAAAAAATGATATTGTTTCTTTAATACCGCAAGGTCTATAAGATTAAATCCACAATTTACCCAAACCTACAGGATTTGATCTTTGCGTCCTGCTGAAAGGGTGTTTGCACTCCCCCGGAGGGCTTTTCATTTCATAGGAGCTATTTTCCATGAAATCAAAAAACTCCCGTCCTGTTCTAAGGACGAGAGTATATCTCGTGTTACCACCTTAAGTTCATAAACAGCTCACACTGCTTACCTCTTCAAGTACGGCCGGATATTCCTGCGATACTCTAGCACTATAACGTGTGCGGGATCCGTCGCAGCCTACTGTACTCTTTCAGTGCGAAGCTCAAAGATGTATTCATAACAAGTTTCCCATGCGCCTCTCATCAACCGGCAGCTTTCTGTATGTTTCACTTATCACTACTTATTCTTTTCATTGCTTTTCTTAATCATATACTCCGAATTATGATCTATAATTCTTCGTTATGCGGTTTATTAAATTGATGTAATTATAGCCGGGTTACTACTGGATGTCAAGGGGATTTCAACATATTATTTCCTATTTCAGCATATTATTTCCATGTTTGCCAAAACCGGTTGGCCCAGTTTCTCCTTGACGTTAAATACTTCTGCTACATTTTATCACTATCTGCGTCTAAACAACTCTTCTATACCAGTACAATCCTATATGCATCACAGTCATCTGAAATATTTCCACATAATACGGAAAAACTGATCAATCGGAATATAATCCATTTCAGGATAATTCACGGCAATGCTGCTTTTGCGTGCCTGCCTGACCGTCCCGCTGATCTCATAATGTTGAAACGTTACCGTATAGAAGCATTTATAAAAAGCCGCTTTTTTACAGTTGATATCCAGAATATCGCGGTAGAAGATCTGCCTGTGTCCCGTCATATAATTTGGATTGCCAAATCCGCTGACCGGGTCTGATTTGGATAGAATTCTCTTATTCGTAAAAATCAGCGCCAGATACAGCGGGTTCTCCTTTCCGCTCCCTTTTGTGTTCAGATACAGCACCGGATATTCGTTCGGCAGGAGCGTTACCTTAGCTTTTTTTAACCATACGGCGATGTCCGCGTAATGGTTCTTATAATAATTATAGGCAAACCCCTCATAAAAACGGTTGCTGTTGATGATAGCCGTCAGCTCCAGAGGCATTCTGGATATCATCTCATTAAAAGTATAGACGGACTCCGTATCCGCAGGTATAGCAGCAGAATTCTTCGTCATCTCATCTTCCAGCTCCAGTTGACGCAGTCTCACGGAAGCGGACTGATCCCCGCCTTCCTTTGCCTTTTGATACCATTTTATGGCAAGCTGCCTGTCCTTGGAAATGGAACCGTATCCTTTCTCGTAAAAAGAGGCCAGCCGGCACTGTGCTCCCGGTACCCCGCCCTCAGCCGCCGCTATAAAACATCGGATCTTTTCCTCAGGCTTCGTCGACTTTATCCCCTGTTCAAATAGTTCTTCCGCAGATGCGATCTTCCTTTCGTCCGGATAGGCGGCAGTACGCGTTCCCGGAATCCTATCTGTCCCGTCAGTCTCATTACCCGGGCTCCTCTTTTGGATTGAAAAGTCTGATATCATCGGCCCATACACCATTCCAACCGCCACCGTCTCCTGCGGTTTCCCGATCATCTGTAGTCTGTCAGGATTCATCCTGATCTTAGGAAGGCAGACCTCCCCCAGCTGAGGCGCTCTCCCCGTCAGAATATCCTGAATAAAATACCACTGGCTGTGGCCTCCGCTGAGAATCACCAGATCTATCGCCTGGCCTCCCGGAAAGTCAGGCGCCGCCGCCTTCGCATGTTCCAGGCTTCCGTTCACAAGCACCGCAAAATTTTTCAGGTAATCCGCACAGGCCCGCTCGAACTCTGTCCGGTCAATCGCCGGGGAAAAATCGGGCAGCGCAGGGTAAGGATTCTTTACTGTCTGAAAGTAAGGTATACTTTTGCCGCGCATCAGTGTTCTGGAAACTGTGATCTCCTTCCAGGCCTTGATATTGTCTAAATATTTTTCCGTAAAGCTTTCTATAAAATGCTCGGGGACTATCTGCGCGTTCTGCCGGAGATAATCTTTTACATACCCGCAGAGGATCTCATCGATATCTTTGCCTCCAAAATAGATATCGTTCTTCTTATCCGGCCAGGTCGCTATGATCTGTGTACGGCCGTGCTCATATTTACATACGGCAATATCTGTGGTCCCCGCCCCCATATCGATAAACAGCAGATAGGACCCCTTATTCTCAGCGAGCCTTCCGCCTGCGCTCAGATCTTTTTCATCCTGGACCATCACAGCCTTAACAGCTGCTTCCGGTTCCGTAATTCCCCTGACATTTCGAAAACCCGCGTCTTGTGCGGATTTTATCATAAACTCCTTGTTTTCGTCGTTATATTTTGCGGGATAACTGATATAAGTGATCTCCTCATCAGAACTGTCACCCAGCTGATTCGTCTGCTGGCTGTAGCCGCGGTACAGGTATGCCATAAATTGTCTGGTTAGCCATCTCGCACGCCTGCGGATCTCCTGATCCGGACTTTCCAGTTCCACCTTGAAATTCCGGCAGCTCTTCATGCCCGGCTGCTCAGCAGCCGCGTAATATCCAAATTCACAGTCCGCCTCGTTCAAAGCCAGGTCCTCCTGAATAACGATATCCTCCGGTATCTGCATCAGCGTCGGAACACTGTCCCGCCCGTCAAACAGCACGTTGCTGACGAACAGGCGGTCCCCCACCGGCGTTCCATCCTCCTCATATCTTTTCACACGCACTACAGTTGTGCTTGTTCCGAAATCGATTCCTATTATCCTTTTTTTCATGAGAATCTCCCTCCCGCGATACTTATTTATGAGTTGCGGCATCCGCCGGTGCGACTGGACACCTTATCTGATTTGCACTTATTCTAGCACACTTTCGGGGAGTCTGGGTATAAAAAGCATTTTTTTATGTCGTAATGGCAGTTCTGTGACTAGGAACAAGGTTGTTTTATTTTTATATTTTGGTAAAATAAGGTATGTAAAGTAAATTGAGATATTTTAAAATTCTAAGATAAAACGGGTGGCATATTATGAAAGTGCTGATCGTAGACGACGAGGCATTAACAAGAGAAGGTTTGATATCCAGCGTAGACTGGGCTTCTTTGAATATTACGGAAATTTTCCAGGCGGATGATGGAATCCACGGTTTGGAACTGGCCGGAACGGAAAAACCGGAGATTATACTCAGTGATGTGCGCATGCCGCGAATGGATGGCATACAGATGGCGGAGAAGCTTCGAAAAATCCTTCCCAATACCAGTATTATATTCATGAGCGGATACTCAGACAAGGAATATCTGAAGGCCGCTATAAAATTGAAAGCGATCCGTTATGTGGAAAAGCCCATCGATCCGCAGGAAGTGCTGGACGCTGTAACGGAAGCGATCGAAAACAATGAACTTTTAAAGCGCTCCCGGCGTTCACAGCTTTTACAGCATCGTGAAAAATCCACACAGCTGGCCCTGGCCATCACCCACTCCCGGGGCAAAGAGGTTCCAGATCTTTCCTCTATGCTTGGATCTCTCCAATTGAATATCCATCCGGAAACCTGTTTTTCTACCATTATCGTACAGACGATGCAGCTGATCTCTGAACTGGAGCCAAAGCTGCTGGAAACGCTCTACGATTCATTCAATCGAAACGCGCATACTTACCAGCTTGACACACTGTACGCAGCCAAACACGAACGGTTCCTGATCTTTCATCTGTTCGGGGATGAAATGCCGAAGGCAGCTTTATATCAGCAGCTGATTCAGAATCTGGCAGATTCCTTTCAACCGCTTTGTAACTTCTTCCTGGCCGTTGGTAAACCTGTAGTTGGGATTTCCAATGTCCATCATTCCTATAATGATGCGGTTATTCTGCTGCAAAGTGGCTTTTTTTACGGTTATAACTGCATTTTGACGGCGAAGCGTCAGACAGAGATCAGTCTG
The DNA here is from genome assembly GCF_032380655.1 of Diplocloster hominis. Lineage (NCBI taxonomy): Bacteria > Bacillati > Bacillota > Clostridia > Lachnospirales > Lachnospiraceae > Diplocloster > Diplocloster hominis. The sequence goes on from NZ_JAWDIY010000014.1 coordinate 82,730, forward strand.
GACTTATTGAAGGAGCAATGCACTATATTCGAGGAAGCATTGTCTTCCCGCGCGGAAGAACAGGCGCTTCAGGCACTCAGTTCCCTAAATGATATTCTCCGCAACCGTCAGACACTGCTGGCGAATCAGATTAAGGATATTTATTACCGGTTATTGATACTGGTGCAGAATTCCTATTCCAAATACCAGTTAAACAGCCCCCAGGAGAGTTCCGACATGGACAGCATCTGGGGCGATCTGGCGAAATGCAACACTCTGGATGAACTCACCGCTCTCTTATCCGGAAAAGTCTTTCAGCTTTTTGAAGCTCTCAGGGAACAGGCAGCCGAGAATTCCACAATTTATCTGATTAAAGAATATATCAGCAAAAATTATGACCTCTCTTCCCTCTCTGTTAAAGATATCAGTGAACACGTGTATCTGACTTCAACCTACGTGTGCACTCTGTTCAAGGCTGAGACCGGTCAGACATTAAACCAGTATCTCACTGAATTCCGAATGGAACGTGCCAAACAGCTGCTGGAGGACCCCCGGAATAAGATCGCGGATATTTCATCGAGGGTTGGATATACCGATGGGAATTATTTCGGAAAGAGCTTTAAAAAAATCGTGGGGTTGTCACCTTCCGAATATCGTGAAAAAATGTTAGGATAGGTGGATCTTTTACATATTGATTTTATTCAGGAGGTGAAACAGTGGTAGAGTTTCGTGGTCTGGTTAAAATAAACTTTTTCAAAAAGGAAAATTTCACCGGCTCATGCGGCGGGATGTGTTTTAAAGTCGAGAGCAAAGATAAGAATGCTGCATTGTTGGCTACAATCTGGCCGGGTCCTTATAGTTCAGACAATACGCCGGATGATAAAAAACAGTATGCGGAATTTCCATTCAGTCCGGAAGGGATAGAAGAAGTTCAAACGTGGCTGGAGGAACAATATCAGGCGCAGAGTGCCCTATGGAAACCGGTTCGGATTGGGTAAATTTGCATTTCCGTATAGGTTCTTTGTTTTCGGTAACACTGTCTTTGGAGGTATTTGCTATGGATGATAATTATCGAATTGCTGATCTTACATCAGAATATGTCGCTGAAATTAATGAATTACAGGAAAAATTGAAAGAACAGACTAAGGAAGATATCGTGTTAGTCGCATATAAAGCCGGGGAGTAATTCCCCGGCTTTATTCCGCCTCAATTTTGATATCAGACTGCTGCTGCCTCCGTTGTGAACAGCTCTTTTCCATAACAGATATTCCTGTCGACGGGTCCGGTTATCCCGCACACCTTCCCTTTGCTGGTATATTGCCAGATATCTGCATGTTCAGGCCTGTATTTATCTCTGGCGCAGCCATCATTTTTGCCGTATCGGGCGATCCAGAATGGGTAAGGTAGTTTTGCCACTTCTAATACGTGATCGCACCAATCTTTATTACAATAGATCCCGGCTGCATAGCCGGCAGCTTCCAGCTGCGCAGTCGAATCCAGGATTAGTTCCGTCAAATGAGCAGCGGACAGGGTTCTTAAACCTGGTTCTTCCATATCCAGCCAGACCCGCGGATATGCTTCTTTTCCTTTTAATAATCTTATTACTTTCCGGATTCGCTCCCGGGTATCCGGTATTGTTGTATCGTACATATATACATAGACGTCTGGGTTAAAGCCAGCTGCTGCTGCCATTTTATAATATTCTTCAAATCGTGAATCCGGTTTGCCGTTTCGGATAATACTCCGTATAATAACAAAATCCATACCGTCTCCACGGACACTATCCCAGTCGATCGTTCCCTGATAGGAACTGACGTCAATCCCTTTTATCATTGTCCTCTCTTCCTTATCATTGGCCTTTTTACCTTATCAATGTCCTTCTTTTGCTCTAATACCGCAATTACTATGGTTTCTATTTTAGCTCAGGTATACTTATAATTTCCTATTTATCCCTGGGTTCCTTATAGGTCAAAGCCTGTTGGCTGTCTTTTATTCCGGCTGTCGTGGGATCTGTGACTATTCCCAGTAATACCAATAGGTTAATAATCATGCCGGCTGTTGTCACCAGATCTGATTCTGCTATTTGCGGAACTATCCCGAGCAGGCCGCAGATCTGATAGATCAGGGCAATCGTTGCCATGATGATGGCAGTTAGCGTGGTTTTGTTCTGAAACCTGACCTTCCAGTTTATTTGTTTCATATTCCATCCCCCTTTACTATTATTTGATCTATTCTGTGGTGAGCGGATTTCGTTGACTGTTCTACGATTACAACTCGTTCCGTCAGTCCCTGCACATCCCGTTTGACTGCTGATATATCATATTTTATATCTCGGACATCGTTTCCGATTTGGTCCAGTTTAACATTTATTTCTGCGGATTCTTTTGCTTTTCTCTCTGCGTCTGTCTCGTCTGCATGCCTGGCGTTTCTTAGGCCCATGTATATGGCGAAGGCCGCGGATACAAAGGCAATTAATGTTGAGATCGCGGTTATGGTTGTGGATATGGTTATCACATTTGGCACCACCCTTTCTTTGATTGTATTTGGGTTGAGGGATGAGCGAAGGATGGCGGAGGGGTGTTGATTTGTGGGAGTGTGGTAGGTAGGGTATGGGATAAACAATAATTTGGCGGATAGTATTGATACGACAAATAGCAATTTGGCGGAGTTAAATAATAATTTAGCATCTGATAATACCGGTGCTCAATGTCGACCAGTCTTCCTGGCATTAACTGGAATATCGTTTGTCGGAGGAGCTGCCAGTATTGATTTATTGCCTCATATACCATTACTTGCCGGAAAGACACTAGCTGCGACGGCATTTGCTACGACATCAGGTAGTACAGCATATGTTATTACCGGAGCCACCTGTTTGGGTACTACAATTAATTTGTGTTGTGCTAAGACAGCCGACGGATCAGCAGCGACGGTGGAGTTCGGCACCCACATCCGGATTCTAGTATTTATTTACGTATAATTATTTTAAGGTAGACGCGTTACGGTAATAAATGTATCTACAGGTGCAGATGATACATAATTTTGCGATCTCCGGAAGTTAAGAGTCGTATTGTCACTTACAATGGATACTCCTGCGCTAATTTCAACCGCACTGCTAAAGCTTAAAAAATTATGATAACTTTTGATGGATCGCATGATAATTGAGAAATCAGTCTTATTTTTTTGCAGATCTATTCTTGCTACCCCCGTTGTTGCACCCGATGCAGCAGGGAAAACGACATGATAATGAACCAAATATCTCCCTGCACGCTTAAGCATTAAACCATCATCAGTTATCTCATACAGAGACGCATTATAGTTTCCGCTTGCATTTAATGCAAAATAACCGGCCCCGGAATTAGGAATAGTCGCAGCTCCATAAAGTTGGATAGTCTGAGATATTAAATTATTATTTAACTCCGCAAAATTGCTATTTGTCGTAGTAATCATTAATGATACGACAAATGCAGCTTTGGCCGATACAAATAATAATTTAACTACTTTGTCTAATAAGTTACAATGGGGTCAGTATAATATTGGTGTTAATAAAACTATCGGAGTCATTAGAACGTCAAAAACAGGATTAACCCTTTTAAAAGCCAGAGGGTCAAATATCATTTCTTTTACCGATAATACAAATGCATACTTTAAGTTTCCGACAAACGGTACTTATAAATTTACTTTTGTATTGGCCATTGATACTGATACTCGGGTGCAAATCACAATTGAAGATTCCACCGGGACTAATGTTGTAAGCAAATGTACAACTACAACGGTAAATGGTATGTGCCAAGGTATTATAAGCGCTACCACATCAAATTATTTTACAATCCGCGCATTAGCTGCCAAAGAAGTATCTATATATCCAGATAGTATAAACGGGTACTGCCTAATCGAGAAATTACCTTAAATGATCATTTATATAATTACTAACACAGATATCCTCACATTACCGGCCATAGCGTTTCCACTACGGGTATAGCAATATATTTTAGCGGTGGCTGTATTACTCTCATCGAATGCATACGTAAAAACTAACGCATCAGATGCATTACTACTTGACGTTATAAAAATAACATTTGGCTTTGTGCCTAAATTGTGAGGCCAAGAAGCCACACCATTGGAGAAACTAATTATCATTGTATTAAATAGTATTCTATTTATAATATCAGATGCACTGCCTAATTTTGTGCCCTGATTTATCACTAAGCTTCCTGTAATTGTTCCTCCGCTCTTTGGCATGTAATTATCATGCGAGTGTGCCGATGGAGCATAAGTGGATGGCTTACTAGTTATAGCTGACCACGCATGGGTGTGGTTGACTGGTGCCTTGCCAGATAAATTATTATTTGTATCGGCCAAAGCTGCATTTGTCGTATCAATACTATCCGCCAAATTATTGTTTCGCGTATTAAGCTCATTAATAGCCGCCACCAAAGAACCTTTCGCCGTCGTTGCCAAACTTCCTAATGTACCCATTGACGTCTTTATAACATCAAATCTTTTCCGGATCTTTCCGAATAACGTCGTCAGCGCTTCTCCGCTGGTAATATCTGCATCCGCAGCCGGGACAGTAAATGCCACCGGTGTACTGGCATCTACCACGCCTGTAGCTCCTTTCGGCCCCTGCGGTCCAATTGGCCCTACATCTCCCTTCGGCCCTTGAGGACCTGCCGGCCCGGTTGCGCCTTTGGGGCCTTCCGGCCCCTGCGGGCCTGTATCTCCCTTGTCACCCTTTAGTCCCTGTGGACCTGCTGCGCCAGTATCACCTTTCACTCCTCTAAGTCCCTCCGGCCCCTGCGGGCCTGTGTCTCCTTTCTCTCCTTTCGGTCCCTGCGGACCTGCCGGCCCGGTTGCGCCAATAGGGCCCTGGGCCCCGGTTGCACCTTTATCACCCTTGTCACCTTTCGGTCCTTTTACATTGCCTATAAATGCTCTTCCCATTCTAATTCCTCCTATTCTTCTGGTATTACATAATATACATTTCCTGTAGTTGCATCATATTCAAATACGGGAGGCGCGCTTCCATCCGCATATGTCGCATAGAGATCTCCCGCTTCGTCTGCTGACAGAGTAAATAGCCCACTGGCCGGGACTACGACACCGCTGTCACCCCGGTCTCCTTTCTCCCCTTTCGGCCCGGCTATACCCTGTATTCCCTGAGGGCCCTGCGGCCCGGTTCCTCCAACCGCTCCTTTCGGTCCCTGTACGCCGGTTGATCCTTGAGGCCCGGCAGGGCCCTGCTTACCTTCTGGCCCCTGTGGTCCCGTCGCTCCTTTTGCACCGGTAGGTCCCTGAGGTCCTGTAAACTCTCCATTCTCTTTTCGGGTTGTCAGATCGGCGGCCACTCTATTGGCATTGGCTGCAGCCACCGATGCGGCATCGGCCTGTGTTCTGGCGCTCTCTGCCTGGCTATTTGCAAAAGTCCCCGCCTGGTTCGCGCCATCCCGGGCATGTCCGGCCTCATCGATCACATATTCGGCTGCAACTTTGGCTTGATTCGCTTCTGCCAATGCTTCTCTTGCCGCTGTCAATGCTGGTCCCGTCTGCGGAATATATTTTTTGGCATCCCCGATCAGTTCATTCAAAGCGGAAAATTCATCCGAACTTTCGATCCCGCTGTCGGGGACCACACTTTTTATGATCTGCATTTTAAAATTGGCGGTAGATAGAAGAACCTGTTCCTTTCGAAGTTCAATCTCCACCATAGCCAGCCCGTCTGCGGCCAGTGTCTGACTGGTCAGCGGCACCAGAATTTCGCCGTTTTGCAATTCACAAAAACTGAATACCGAGGTACCGTCAGGCTTACGTATTTTAACTCTTAATTCCACATCCTGTGGTATGTCGAATAAGGACCCGTCTTCTGTGAGTCTTGCCGCTATGAATCTGCTTCCGGAATCATTTTGTTTTGCCGTGACCATTATAGACGGCATTTCTCTATATAAATCAATCACTATATGTTTTATTATCTGCATTTCTTTTCACCACACTTTTCTGATACGCTTCCCTTTCCGCATCTGCCATTTTCCGGGTCAATGCCTGTACTTCCTCATACAAATCCCTGATCAGAGGCTCAAGCAGGACCCAATGGATACCCGATCCGTTTATGTCCGTCCGTATCTTTTCTTTTAATTCGTCAATTACTACGATCGCCGGCTTCTGCAGCTCACTTTGCATCTCTTTTTGTTTCTCACTTTGCATCTTCCTTCGCATTTCTCCATTTGTTTCACTTAGCATTTTCAGAACACCTTCTCTCTAACTCCTCGATTCTTTTAACAGCCTCTTGAACACCACCCCATAATACGCCCAGCGACGCGTACAAATTAATGGATTCCCCATCCGCTGTCAAAACCTTAGGCGACAACCGATATCCCTCTCCGATCACAAATCCCTGCATCCGATAATCCGGATGTGATTTATATTCGAAGGAATATACATCTGTATTCATGACATGCTCTAAAAGACCGCTTGCCGGTTCGATATTTTGTTTCAATTTAACCAATGACTGCGGGCTGGCTCCAAAGACATCCAGCGTCCCTTTCCTGTCTCCGTTCACAACGGACACAAAATTCGGAGTCATCTGCGCATAGTGCTCTTCTCCTGCTTCCGTAGAAACCCCCGCCGTTGAGATTTTAGCGATCCATCCGCTGCCGTCTATGTTTTGGATATGCATTCCGCTGCCAAACATTTTCATCTCAGCCGTCTGATCGTGATTATGTATCAGACAGGTAACATCCTTTTCCGAACCGCCGTCAATCGTCACATGGGATGCGAACATGTCCCCATTGTGGTCGACACGGTATGGGGCAGCTCCACCCGTCAGATCATCGCCGCCTGCCCAGAAGGCTTTTCCGTGTCCATTCGCGTTCATACCCGCTCCACTACTGTGTAAACGGTATGGTTCGATTGTCCAGTCCGCGATTTTTCCCCCAATCGCAGTTAATCCGTTATCATCCAGTCTCACGAATTCCGTTTTTCCATCACCCGACATAGCTTTGATTTCACCCGATGAATTATTTTGGCTTCCTGCGATGATTGTATTTCCCTGGATCTTTATACCGGAGAGTATGCCGGTCGTAATATAATCGGCTACTATTTTTCCATCCATGGTCACCGCCAAACCATAAGGCCCGTTGACTCCATCTTTACTATGCCCTAAACCAGCCAGATTCCAGCACCATATATTTTGTGCCCTTGTCTTATCCGGCTGATCCATAATCAGAATCCGTTCCGGCCGCTGCGCCGGGTCCAATACGACGTAACCTCCGTCTTGGCCGGTTATCAGGCGTGTGGCATCTTCGATCGCTATCTCCATCGTCGTCTTAGTCTGTTCGGCCTGTTCTGTAATTTCCGTTCGTATCTGGTTGTAAGTCCCTTCTATGGTCGGCGGCAAAGTTGAGAGTGTCACGACATCTAAGGAATGTCTTTTCGGGTATTCCTTATATTCCACAACCTGATGATTCACACGGGTATGACGCTTCCGGTCAATGAGTGTTACTACCTTGTATAACCAGATATCCTGATCCAGATTATTAACCTCACACTCGTAGGATCTCTCCGGGAAGGACAGTTTTTCCAGTCTTTCTATCGCTGCGTTCTTTAAAGTCTGCGCGTCTGTATACTGATCATCTTTCCAGCCAACGGAAATGATTCGATCCGAGTAACGGTGATTTTCCACATATTCTTTACCGTCGTTCACGGATGCTATGGAGAGTGGAATCTTGGTAGTATCATCTGTTTTTCCGTATGCATACAGCCTGGTAGCAAAATTTGTACTATTTCCGGTGTATCCGAGGCTTCTTAGGTTCAGTTCTTCCGTAATGTATTCGCCGGTCGCTGTGTATTCACCCGGATTTACCACATAGAGGATTTTATGTAATACATCAAAATTTCCTGCTACGCCCCACAAGCCCAGAGCCTTGTTCAATAGGTCTTCCGAATTAACATTTTCTGCAGGATGGCCTTGACTGGCCTCTATCGTATATCTTTCGGGATATTTACCCGCATCCGCGATGGACCAGTTATAGGGTTTGATATCGTTTAACAGTTCAGCCAGACTGGTATCTTCCTTACGGTATTCCCGCCAGAAGCGCTCTCTCCAATCATCCAGATCCAGCTGGCAGTCGACCACGACATACTGGGAATGCTCATCAATGGATTTCACGGTATATTGGTTGTTTTCCGCAATAATCCGGCACTCCTCGGTTATGTATGGATAGCTCTCATGCCTGGCCGGGATTTCGAAGGTCAGTACATCGTAACCGTTGAACGCATGTGTAATACTCCATTTTGTCTCCTCCGGCTCAAAGGGGTGCAGGATACCAGGTGTTTTTGGATCTTGTATTTTCAGCATTTCTTCACCTTCATTCAAATAACGGATAGTATTCTACCGTTATGGGGATATTGTAGGACATGGTTATCTCATTCTGGCCGGGGAAGATCTTGGGGAAATCGATGAGATCCGTGTCGGCAAAACGGTTATTGCCGTTCTCTGTGATCTTTCCGGTGATCCCGTCTATGATGAAATGTTTGCCGGCATGGAGGTTGGTTACTTTTATGCTGTTGATTTTGAAGGATGAAATGTCAATAGGGGGCTTTAGGATGTATCTGACCCCTGACGGGATGTTTCCTTCGTTGTAAATGATGGCTGGTTCTGTGATATCGGTGGATATCAGGGGGAGACGCTGTATTATAATAAAATTTATCGTTACGAGATAATATGGGGCTACACCAGCTTCCTGTATATTTTTTCCGATAAGAAGTGCCGGATATTCAAATCTGTGCAGTTCCCGTTTCAGGACACAATTTTTACTTGCTAACAACAAATTCGATATGTTTTCTTGTGCCCTTTCATCTGACGCTCCCCCTACATAGAATTCTACAGTAGCTGTTTTTGGCTCTGCCGTCCTGTCAAACTCAACAAATCCACTTTTTCCTGCTTGAATAATATATTGTGGAGTGGTGATACCAGGTATTATGGAAAATGATTTTAGATCTGCATTGAATTCTAAATATGCGTCTTTTTGGTTGATCAAACATCTTTCTCCAACACATTGATCCTTAAAATTGTATTCCGGATTATAGTCATACATGGGCATTCCTCCTTTATCAAAATAGAGTACGGTTTCCGGGAAAAAAGATACTCTTCTTCATTTATAAAGCTATTTCCTTTTAAATCAACCATGCATATTCATAGCTTGGATTCTTGAAACAACCGGTGTAACAGCTCTGCCTACTACTTCTACTGCTTGCCCGTTCATATCCAAAATGAAATGCTGTTCCCGTTTATCTTCCACTTTAAATGTAGCTTTTCCGACCTCCTCTGATATAGCCTGGGCCAGTCTGGAATAATCAATATTCAGCTTTTGTTCAGCAGGGTGGGTAGGTTCCTCAAGCTCAATACGAGATGCGAAATCGGTAAACGATATATCTCTGCCAATCGAATCCTTAAATATACGCTCCATTTCTTTCGTTAACGCGAAGGATTCATCTAATACCTGTTTTCGATTATTTTTAATCCCCATCGCGAAATTTTTCATCATGTCCGGCATCCATGTATCATCATCAGCCATCGGACCAATATCCGGAGTACTGTGATGTAGGTATCTGCTGACGATTTCCGCAACTCTTAGAGCCGCCCTTTCCACTTCTGTAGTCCCGCTGCGTATTCCGTCAGCAAAATTAGAAATTAGATCAGCCCCCCAATCATATGTAGGAAAATTTACTGAATTCAAAGTCGACACAGTATCTATTATATTCTGTATTAACATTTGAAAACCCGGCAGCTTTTCGTCAACTCCAGTAATAAGTCCATTCATCATTTCTGCAGATGATTCATAGGTATACTCCGGTAGTTTTGCTTCCTCCAACGTCCCTGTGACTGCACCTGCCATGTTTTGTGTACTTTCAACCAATCTATCGTTCCCATCATCCATAGCCTGTGCCCCACCGGTAACTACGCCGGACATCTCTTTTCGTCCCTTTTCGGTAAAGTTTATTTCATTAAGCTTAGTATCTACCGCCCCTGCAAAATCATCGACCATAACTCCGGCCTGTCCGTTAAGTTGTTCTGATGTTGGTTCATAATTATCTGATGCTGCCTGACCAATCATTGTCCATAAGTTGGTGGCACTATCATATACGATACCAAGACCAGACAACATACCTGCTGACATATCTTTCGGTATCTTTGCACCGTTCGCATTTAATTCATCTATTAATTCCTGAACAAAATCAGATTCTTGAACTTCTTGAATTTTTTTATATACGTTCGACGTACTGTCATACACAAGTCCAGCCTGGTTCTCAATACCTTCCATTATGTTGGCGGGTATTTTTTCACCAAATCCCTTTATGTTCATTAGGGATTTTACTAAATCAGGATTATTTTCTGATAACTGTTCTCCTATATAAAAGTATAATGCTTGTGTATCACCGGCTAATGCTTTATATTTCTCAACGTCGCTGATACCCTTTCTTAAACTCTCAGGAATCCCCTTCCCAGTCTCAATGAGCTTTTCTTTCATCTCAAACAAAGCTTCTTCTGTAGGTAACATAGTCTGCATTATTTCATCCAGTTTCGGCATATCCGTTTGCGATAGTTGACTTTGAATTCTAACCATACTTCCCTCAACCGAACTCATTAGATTACTAACAGATGTATCTAAGGAACTTGTCATCATTCCGAGTTGATCGTCTGAAGCGCTTTTAAAGGCCTCAGCGTTAAACAGAACAGTAGATAAACTTTTTGAAAGAAGGCTGTTTTTACCAAATTCCGTACTAATATTATCTACAACTTGTTTTGCCGCATCACCAAACTTATCTTCAATAACACCCATACTTACATCGATACTTTTTAATTCGACCTCATATTTTTGTCTGTTCGCCTCATTGTTCAGAATCTTGTTAAAGTTATCAATCACTGCCTCTGGCATGTCAGGAATTAGATTAATAATTGCCCCTGTCTGAATTTGCCATTCATCTATTGCATCCACTTTTTCCTGCATTGCATCATTCATTTGATCCATTAGATTAAGGAAGCTTTCTGCATCTAATGAACCCAAATCCACACCCAGTTTAATTTTATTAATCTTTGATTCGAACAACGCCTCAGATACTTTGTCCATTATATTTTGCATCTTCTGGATTGCGGCAGCTATGGTTTCAGCCTCTTCCGCATTAATTATCCCGTCTGTCATCGCGTCTGCATAAGCTTTACCGACTTCATCCGAGGCTAAATCAAATTCGCCTTGTATTTGTGACATACTCTGAGTAAGAGCATTTGAAATAAAAGAACCAAATGGATCATTATCTCCTTCCGGGAACATCGCTTTTAGAGAAAGTTTCGCACTGAACTGTGTCTGTTCCAGAAAACCCAAACCATTATTCACGTAGGATTCTAAAGTTTCTCCCAGTTCTTTACTCGATATTTCGTCCAGTCCCCCCAAGGTAACTGCTTTCATTAAGCTCTTTTCCAAAGATTCAGCGAATCCTTCAATCTGTGTACGCTGCTGCTTCAAGTCACCGAATGCTTCCAATGATTGGCTGATATTATCCAAAGCCTCTGAATTCACCAGCTCTTCTGCTATATCTTTCGTTTCTTCCAGTGACAAAGTTATATCTCCGAACTTTTCTTCAAGAGCAGCTTGCTCTGCTTTTTCATTAGCCTCCTCTATCGCAATTCCCACACCAACTATAGCCGCCGCCACCCCCACTCCAATTCCGACCGGAGACCCAAGGAACTGGATAAGGCTGCCTATTCCTGTAGTTAACGATCCAACGGAATCCAAAACAGGTCCTGATACAGCCAATATTCCTCCGGCTGCCGCGATAAGTTTTTGCTCCTCCGGTTCAAGTTTAGAAAAACTTTCTGCAAGTTTTCCGATACCTTCCACCAGTTCCGTCGCAATAGGTAAAAGAGCTTCACCAGCATGCATCCCAGCTATTTTCAGTTTATTGAAGTCACTTTCCATCTTTCCCAGCGGTGAAGAATCCATCTGATCAAACGCCTTCTGAGTTTCTCCCGCTGAACTTTTAATCTTTGACAAAGCATCCTGAAAACTTTTTGAACCTGATTCCGAAGTAAATGAAAGCATAGAATTCAGTTGTTTCGTAGTTCCAAATAATGCCGAAAATTTTGAAATTGGAGAGTCGGATACTTGTGCCAATGCATCCATTTCTGCCTGCATGTTTTGTGTTTCTGTTGTCAGGTTTTTATATTCTTCTGTATTACTGCGGCCTTGCTCCGTGAGTTCTTGCAGCTTTATTTTATTAGTTTCTATTTTTTCAGATAAATTGATATACTCAGGTGCTGCTTTTAACATTGCTTCTTTTACATCATCCAAAACTCCGGAGAAACCTTTTGATTGTAATGCTGATGCCGAAAAATCAATCCCTAACTGTTCAGCAGCTGTTGATACTTCCGCTGAAGGATTCAGTAAATTATTAAGAACATTACCTAAATTTCCAACGGCTTCATTTGCAGACATACCATTACCAGTCAGTAACGCCAAGCAGGTCATCAACTCTTCTGTTTGCATACCAGCCTGAGCAGAAATAGGTGACAGTTGACTGATGCTGTAGGACAATTCATCAAAAGTCATTTTACCAATACTCTGAGCCGCAAACATCTGATCCGAAACTTTCCTCATACTGTCTGCACCGGTCAATCCATAAGTATTCATAACCGTTGTCAAAGCATCGACAGTTGAAGATATATCTGTGAATCCTCCTTTTGCTGCCTTTACCGCAATGGTTGTATAGTCAATCGCATTTGCTGTATCTCCAGTTGCTTTCATTGTCCGATACATCGCTTCATTATAGTCTGTTATTGCGATACCAGTTTCCTCCGAGGCCTGAACCACCCCATTTCTTAACCGGTCATAGGAAAGAATCGTATGATCAAAAATAGAACTTATCTTCTGAAATCCCTGCTCTGCATCTTTTGCAAGTTGCAGGCTTGTCTTACCTACCGATTCCAATGGCTTGGTAAAAACATCTGACATAATTCCAGCTGCCTTACTCACTTTTTGTCCAAAGGCCTGTATATCATTTCCTCCCATTAGCTCACCCCCAATCTGTTATAAAACTCTTCCATATTTGTCACTTGATTCTCATATACTGGATCTTCACCGTTTATTATTTTAGTCCGAATATAATTACAGGCTTCGTCAAAGCAGAATCCTGTATAGTTATCTTTTATTTTCATAATCTGACTCGGACTTTTGCTTTGAGATATCCCCAGATTTATGATTCTTAACAATTCCTTGCTCTTTACGAAACATACGCAGGGAATCAATCCCTGTCTGTACATAATTATAGATATACATTAGCTGTGTATCTGTCAGATTGATTTTTGCATCCTCGAATTCCTGATAAGTCGGTTCCACCAGCGCTGCCTTAGCGATACAGCGCATAACCTTTGCCATTTCAATAAGACTCTCATTGTCCTTCATAACTCCGGACGTCCCATTTTTAAACAGCTCCGCCGCCGTCGCCAGCAACGGGTTCGGTATCCCCCCCGACTCTGCCAGATGCAGCAGCGACGGCCTGCGCAGCTTCACAATCAGCGGCTCCTCGGAGAGGAAGCCGGGCAGCTCCACTTCAGAACCGCCCGCATATCTTTTTAAATCCTGTAACGATGTTACCATCCTCTCTCCTCCTGTCACGCCATTGCGATCACGTCTGTGATGCCGGCTTTCTTCGCTTTATTTTCAGAATCCAGCTCCACAACAAGGATCTTATTACCGTTAGCTGCAGTTACTTCCTCTGTGCCGTTCCATGCTGTAAAGTCATCCCCGCATACTTCATCATAAGCCGGGATAGATACGGATGCGCCGGTTTTGAACTTATAGCTGTTGGAGATCGCTTTTGCCGGAGTAACCGACAGTTTTGTTTTTCCAGCCGCTGAGCCTGCTGCGCTAGTCACGCTAAGGGTTCCGATCGTCTGCTCAACCACCGGCAGTTCCTTAACATATTCAATCTTATAAGGCGCTTCGCCGCTGGCCGGGGAGGAACTGATCGGATATTCCGTTGCCCGGAAGACATTATCTTCGGAGTTCAGGCCGGCCGGCTGGCCGGTGCAGCCCGGATATGTAATCTTTTCGTATCCGATCACTTCAGATCCCGACATCTGCGCGGAATAAACGTCCAGCACGAACTTCACCGGTTCGTATTCCGCACCGGATACCGGCGGCTCATAACTTACAATATTGCCTTCGCTGTCTTTCACCAGTGTACCGCCCTGCAGAATCTCGATCATCTCCAGAATGGTTAAATTGTCGGTCAGGGTAATCAGATGCCCGGTCAGGGTTCTTTTCTCCGGTTTCTGGGCTTTAAGAACGCCCTTTACGATTAATTTTACCGCTTCGGTAGTCTCTACCTGAGGCTCCACTGCGATCTTACTTCCCGATGTAATCGCGATGCTTCTGGGATTCTCCTCTTTTGTCGTTGCTACGATCATACTGCAATCGATAGTTGCTCTCTCTGTACCTTTTCTCGGTGTAATTCCTGCCATTATAATCATCCTTTCCAGTTGTTTTGGTTTACGTTTTTGTGTGATCATCTTTGTCGACACTCTGCGGCCTGCCGATATAGCCGTCGTTTAGAAGAAGTTCATTGCGCAATTGTTCAATCATGGCGTTCTGGTTTTGGATCTGGTTCTGAAGCTTTGACAGTGCTTTTCCGTATTGTGTCATTATCTGATTTACACAATCTTTTTGAATGCCCAGATCGCTCAAAAACTTTCTAGTCATAGGATCTCCATCTTCTCTATCCGGTACTACGCTTTTTATCGGGGTCGCGTCCCCGTGTACCTGCGCCGATTACGCCCGCGCCCAGGCGGAATTTTTATAATAAAGTCCGACAGCTGCCAGACCTATTACCAAGTCATTCCTGTTCTCCAAACACTTGTATTTCTGCTGCAGCCATGCAGTTATACTGTATGGCTTTCCATATAACGCACCCCTTCTTTTGTGAGGAAAAGGTTATCCCGGTTTATTACCCGTACTCTTCTGATATCCATCGTTTCTGAGGGGCTCCAGACCACCCCCTGTATCAGTTCCTCATTCTGCAGCTTCATAAGGGCTGACAAAAATACCTGTTCCTCCATCTGTAATTGCTTACTTGTGATCTTCTCCATATTGGGCAGATCCTTCTGGTACTCTGCATAAATAGCCTGAAGTACCTGCTGTTTTATATCAGTTGTCATCTTTTTCCTCCTGCTTGTGTGTACTTTCCTGCATGATATCGGTATACCACGTTCATACCTATATGCCATTTGATTCACGGCATACATACGAAAATACCTTACAATACTTTTATTACCTGTCCTTGTATCTATCCTATCATTTCCAAATGGGACATGCAGGACATCCGGGACAATCTTTCATTTTCTATTGATCATTTAATTTTCATTGAGAAACCTAAAATATTCCTTTTTCACACTCTCTCCTGTGGCCCCTCTTCCCATTTTTACAGCTACCGCTTCCCAGGTCAGGCGCTGGAACACTTTAAACCGGATAATACGCTGCATACGCGCAGGAACCGTGTTTAAGAATTCTTCCGCCTGCAGTTTTACATACTCTGCATTTTTCTTCCGTTCCTCTAGGAGTTTTTCTTCCAAATGCAGCTGCCAATCCTTATCCTGCATAACCTCTGTACCGGCAGCCTCTATGCATTTGTCCGTATTCGAAAATTTGTTTACAGGACCCTCTCCGATGTCCGACATCGATTTTTTCTTTTTTAAATATTTGATGTCATTCTCCGTTTCTTTCACTAATTCACAAGCATCTATGTACTCTTCCAAAATTTCTTTTCTCATAATGATCCCCCTTACCTGGTAGTTTGTAATGGTTCAAGCTGAAAATATTCGATTCCGTTGTGTATGATATAATTTCTGCGGTACAGACCATCTCCCTGCATTCTTGTCATAACCGGTATGCCGGAAGCCTCGGAGAGCTGCTCGACTCCCTTATAAAGATGTACACAATAATCGTTCAGACTGTCTAATGGTTCGATCTCTTTGTCTCCCCTCACACCCTCCATCAATTCTCTGTGGTCCAGAAACAGCTTTTCTAAATTCTGCATCCATGCAAGTACCTCCTTCTGATTTTCCATCGCTCTGCATCCTCCTTCTCTATTTTCCATGTTCCCGCTCTAACTCACTTGACCGGGCGGCCACAGAAACCGCATAGTTAGAATAATCACCTGCACTCCATTTTTGATATGCCGTATCCTGACGCATGTTATATTTCATCAGTACCAGATAAATATCTTCATTTTCCGAGAATAATTGGGACAGATAGTCGATACCAACCAGAATGTTCTGTCTAGGTTCTGTCAGATCGGTAACCCCGAGTCTCTTCATCCGATCCTGATGCCAGTAACTGTTAATCTGCATCAATCCGATACATTGGCCATTTACTGCTTTCGGGTTCCAGCCGCTTTCAGCTTCTATGATCGCCTCCACCAGCTCTGGACAGATATGATATTCCGCACATGTCAATTCTATATAGGTTCTCCAATATTCTCGGTTATCTGCAGCCTCATCACCCAGTATGTCCATGGGCCTGACGGCAGTTATTAATATTGCCAGAACGGGAACCAACAACACCATTCTCTTTAACTTATCCATAACAATGCACCTTGCCCTCCTCCACGCTGATTTTGTTAATCCGGATCTGGCTCTCTCTTCCTATCCCGGCACTGATAAGACATATCTTATGCATGATCATAATAATTTCTCCTTGTAGGTTTTAAAGGTGATCTTTCTATATTGTAGAAATTTCAGCTGCAATATATGGAACTGACGTATTCTAATCATAAAATGGTATGAAAGATCCGAATGGGTTAAATACTGTCCTGGATTATGAATCTACTCTTGCATGTATTACCAAAATATGGTATTATTATATCGAACATTAGTTCTTATTTACATTTCGTGTCGTTGAGGTTAAAAAAAAATTACTTTTACAACAACAGCTATTTTGTTATGTGTTATTATTGTTTACTTTGACTTAATTTGTGTATTTGTGGTCAATACAGCTACATCTTTGTTATTAGTATTTTTTACAATTTTAAATATAATGTATTATGCAATTTCAAAAATTATAAATTCGTCACATTTCGTGTCTATTAATGTTATACCATATCCTGCTTACTGTGTCAACACTTTTTTTTACATTTCGTGTCTATTTTTGTTTACATTTAGCACGATGCGTGATATTATATAGACATGGAGGTTGGTAATATGGGAAATTTTAATAGTGTTTTTCGGAATTTAAGAATTGAGGCTGGTTATACCCAGGATGGCTTGGCAGAAATACTCGGAATATCCCGAAGTGCCGTCAGCATGTATGAAAATGGTAACAGAGAACCCGATTTTGAAACTCTGGAACAAATAGCAGACCTATTTCGGGTAGATATCGATTATCTCCTGGGACGTACCGGCAAACCGGTCAAAACGGCCAACGATTATGAACCGTCGTATGAAGACATTCAATCCTTAGTGGCCAGGAACGGCAGGAAATTATCCGTGGAACAAAAGCAGGAAATCATCAGAACATTATTATCAGATTAGCAGGTGATCCTATGGATACGCTTCGTATTCAACAAGAAATCTTAGATGTTTTTGAGACAAATTCCATATACTCATTTCCAATAGACTGTTTCTCTTTGTTACGCAAATATGGGTATGAGTGTGTGAAATATTCCGATCAGAATCCTGAGAAAAAGGCCACCTGCCTGCAGGTCAGCGACGATGCTTTCCGCTTGAAAAAAAAGGTCTACTATAATGATACTTTACAGAACTGCAGAATCCGATTTACCCTTATGCATGAATTAGGTCATCATGTATTGAATCATACAGGTGATTCACCGCAAAATGAAACAGACGCCAATTATTTTGCCAGTAATATATTGGCTCCGCGTATTGCGATCCATTATTCAGAATGTAAGAATGCAAATGATGTATCCCACATTTTTTCCATGAGTTTTTCAGCCGCAGAAATTGCTTTTGACGATTATCGCCGCTGGCGCCGTTATGTCGCTTATCATAAGATGAGCGTATTAGATAAAGCGATGTATCGACATTTTTTTAATAGTAATGCGAATCGTTTTGTGTGGCATCTGGAACAATGTTGGGATTGCGGCCGCGAGATTTATAATCAGCCTGGTAAGGAATTCTGTTCCGTATGCAGCGTCAGATCAGGGCTGGGTCATGATCCGGATTCCGAAGCTTCCGATCCCCTTTCATTGGATGCACGTGTATTAGGTTATATTACCACAACTTGATTTTAACATTCACAAGCCCTGGGCTCCAGATCCACAACGCAGACAGCTTCCCAGGGCCTGATTTATTATAAATTCTTTTTGTTCTCATTCTATAATGTCTTTATTCCATCCATGATCAATTTCACTACTGATGGTTATTCTTAAGCTGATCTTTGTATAATTTTATATCACAGGATACTGAAACCTTGCATATAATACAATAAAATTCTGATCGGTGCGCTTACATGAATGATCCACGCGGAACTATGTTCCAACAGGGTGATATTATGCGAATTAATAATGCCTTTGTTGAAGATGTTTCTTGTTTTAATAACTCCACAGGTTTTATAATAGTATCTTACTCTGTACAAGAAAGAAATAACAGGAATTCTATACAAAACATTCAGTTAAATATCAATAGAAATACTGCGATATTAAATTCTTTTGGACAAAGTATGTGCTCCTGCTGTATTCAAAGGGGCATGTGGGTGAATGTTGCATTTTCATCCCGTATGACTATGAGCATACCTCCTCAGGCAAATGCTTTCTGGGTTGTTGTCCAAAGGAATCCTCAATTTCCGATACCGCCATTATTGCCAATACCTCCCCAGCGCCCCTTGCCGCCTCAGCGACCGTTACCGCCCCAACGCCCTTTGCCGCCTCTGCGACCCTCCACAGAATCAACAGGCCGGATTGTTTTAATTGACTTTGACAATAACTATATCGTCACAGAAGATCCGAATAACAGAAACAATCAAACCAGATTTCTAATTACGAATACCACCTCTTTTTCAAACCGTTTTGGTGCGCCTATCAGATTTAGTGCTCTCCAGCCTGGTCAGATGGTCAGGATTACTCATTCGAATATACAAACGCCCAGTATTCCGCCCCAAACAACTGCGTTTCATATTCAACTGATCTAATTCAAGTGGTCATCTTTTAAAGCACTATCTTTTAAAGCAGAAAACCCAGAGAACTAAATATCCCTGGGTTTTTTACTATGTCACATGAATCTTTCCCTCCCATATTGCCATCTCGCAATCGCTATCCGGCTTTTACTTATATCCATTCAGTTCCAATCCGCTTTGATAATTTTGCTTGTTAACTTGAATAACTTTTGCTAACTTTTATCAGCTTCATATTGTGGCATTCTTTGCTATATGATATAATGTCGGCAGATATTATATCTGCGCCGGAGCGCTTTCCTTATCGCGGAGTGTGCATCCTCCCGGAGGGGTCTTGATTGCGTGCAATCATGATATAATGTTCTTGGAAATGCTGGAGATGTTGAATATGGAAATCGGAAAAAAATTAGCTGATTGCAGACGCGCTGCCGGACTTACACAGCAGCAGGCTGCAAATAGGATACATGTATCGAGACAATGCCTGGGAAATTGGGAAACAGGCCAACGACAGCCCCGGATTGAAGATATTATACAGCTATGCCGGCTTTATCATATCACCTTGGACCAGCTCATCGATACGATATAAATGAGCCTTCCCGGTCCCTGAAAGCGCATGTCTTAGAAGTTTCCAGCCTTCACCGCTCTCTCAAAAGCAGATGGGGCTGGTTTTTCTGAGGTTTGAGGGTCAATTGCGCGATATAGGTGTACTGCTTTGCACTACTGACAGCTCTATAATGCTTTTAATCAACCTATGCTACACGATTCATTTGACTAACCATATCTATAAATTCTTTCATGTCCTCCACATAAGAATAAGGCGCATATATTTACAGTCTCAAAAACCGCACCAACCATGAAAGGTTAGTGCGGTCTTTTAAATTTCTTTAATTTACGATTTTATTAAAACTTCCCTGCTTTAGCGCTCTCTTCAATGGAAACGGTGAAGGGCGGGTTTTCAAGGGTTTGAGGGGTATTTGTGCGCTATAGGTGTGCTACTCTGCACTACTATTGGCTATTTAACAACTCTGAATCACTACTATTTCTCTATATTTGGTATAACTCATTTATAAAACACTCAACCTCTTTAGAATGTTTTATCAGCCATATATTACATAATTCTCTCATTATCAACATTTTATCACAAGATATGTATTTACATAAGTCAAGAAACCAATCATGATAATTTTTCCCGTCAATTCTTGATAAAATCACTGTTATTTCTTCTTTATTCTTATTAACTCCTCTACAAAAAGCACTAATATTATTATCATGACATAATAACGTTTCTTTTAATTCGCTCTCAACATTATTATCCATTGGTAAGAATGTATATTTCCAGTTAAGTTTTTCTACCGGAACTTTATCTTTCATATCACCATCATAAATACCCACAAAATTGTAATGTATTTTATCATCCCGAATAAATTTTAGACACTTCGTTATTTCAGATTCACTTCCAACAGGTACAATTGTATACTTTCTAAGTAAACCAGATGCATATCTTTCAAGTAATATAGACAAGAACAGTTCTGCCGCCTTATCCTCTACCCAAAAAGTTCCCTTAATCTCTTCTTCGCCACCTAAAATATCATTTACACTTAAATTTATATTAGGCTTCGTAACATTAACACTATTCGATAACCTCCCTAATATACAAATATGATTTGATTCTATATTTTCTAATATGAAAGGAGAATGGGTAGTAATTATGGTAGAAACCCCTTTATCAGCTACAATTTTAGCAATATAATCCATTAAATGTCGTTGAGATTCTATTCCAATAAATGTTTCTGGTTCTTCCAGAATCAATATTGAATTATCTATTATGTTCTTTAACTTCCAAAATAAAAAGAACAAAAAATGTTCACCCAATCCCATTTTCCTAGAATCATACCTAACTCCATGCGAAATCACTTCAAAATATGGCATAGTACCTTTTTCTGAAATATCATCAATTTCAATTATTTTAATTGAGGAATATTCTTTTCCTACTAAATAGCTTACTTCCTCTAAATCTTCCTCACTTATTTCTATTTCTTCATTTTGTTCTAACAATTCGTCTAAAAAATCTTGCGATAAAAAAAATTCCATAACAATTCTTGCACTATCATAATCTGCAAATAAAATATTTTCTTCTATTAAACCTAATGAAAGCGCTTGTTGTCCATAGGTATTTGAACATTCTATTGCGTTATTATTTATTACCGCATGTCCTGTTATTACTGCATTTTCAAGTTTTAATAAATCACTTTTATTCTTATCAATTCCTAATAATTCTTTTATAGCAGATATTATAGTAGACTTGCCTGCACCATTCAAACCACATATTGCATATATTCCTTTTTCTATATTCACCCCCTTTATTCCATTATAGTTATTAAGTTCTATATCTTTTATGTAATTCTTAAAGTCTCTTTTTGTTGTTCTTCTCCAATAATCATTTGCACGTGCTGTTCGCATTAAAATTCTACACCCCATTCATACTCATCGTAAATTTTTTCTAAAACAATAGCCATATTTTGTTTTCTATCAAAATATTTTTGAACGTCTTTAATTAATTGACTCTTATTATCAAACATAATGGAATAAAAAACATTTAGAATTACATCTCTATATATTACAGATAACGCGTCAGTACTGCCCATACTAGCCCTTTGATTATATGTATTCATCATAATTTCAAAAAAAGAATATTTATTTACAAGAGGCAAGTACCATTCTCTATGAGTTTCAAATACACCATCACGTATCTTACCTTTTAGGTATTCTCTAGATATTTCAAATTTTCTAATTGTTTCTAATAAATCATTGTCATTTATATTTATATTTGATTTAATAAAAACAAGCCAGCTAAATAATGTTGCCTTACTAAATTTGATTTTATAACTTGTTTCAGTACTAAGTTTTATAACATTCAAAAATTTACTCAAAACTACTTTTGTAATATTTATAGTGTCATCTCCAAACGGAGTATTACTTCTATATTTATCAGATATATCGCTTGCTGCTATTTTTCTCCTTAAAGTTTTTATTTCAACACAATAACAAAATTTTGATATAATTTCGTCATAAGCCAAACGGGAATTAGAAAATCCCAATACATCTTTTCCTGCCCCCAATTTGTCAAATAACTTTACCATATTTTTTATTTGATCTCTAGTTATGCCAATATATGCGTTTCTTTGTTCAGCTGCAGTTAAGCTAACCGGCTGATTAAGTCTATAAAATAGCTCCGCTGGTTCTTCTGGACTATACTCTGTCAATCTTATTAAAGTTAATGAATATTTCTTTAATAAACGTTGTATTTCAACCGGAAGTTCTGAATATTTTTTTCCATCTAATTTTTTAATATTTGTATCTAAAGGTCTGATACTTCCATCCACTGTATAAACGTCATTAAAAAAATCTCTTATTGATACTAGTCTTTGTTGTCCATCAAGAACTTCATCAATTGCATTTTCTGATTGTACTAAATGAATAGGTGGAATTTTCCATCCTCTTAATATAGAATCAATCAATTTTTTTTTCTTGTTAGCACTCCAAACCTCACCCCTCTGAAAATCAGGTTGCAAATTTATATCTCCATTTTTTATACGTCCTAAAATAGATTCAATTTCCAAACTAGTTGTATCACATTTCATTAAATTTTTCCTCCTACTTATTTCAATAATAAATACAAATAGCTATATTTTTCGTTTCAATCTAATAACGTCATTGCCTATATCATGATGTAAACATCATGTTTAAAAATAATCACGATTATAATTTAATGCAATTCGCTATATTACCTTTCCCGTATCTCTCATAGTAAACGTAGCGTCAAAGTCACAGTCCAACAACTCCGCAATCTTCCTCAATTCCTTCTCCGAAAAATTGTCATCCCGAAGTTTATTACTTAAATTATTTCCACTATATCCAAGCATTTCCGCCAAGTCCTTTATCTTCATATTTCGTTCTATCAAAAGGATACGGATTTTAGAAGCCATAGCCATAGAATCACCCCGTTTTGCTTTTTATAAAGATTATACAGTAATAAATGTGAAAAATCAAAGTTTCATGTGATTTCTAATTTATTTTTGTTGTCAGAGTATTTACATTTCACATTTATCTCTGTATAATCACATATATAATTAATATTACAAATTTATATTTGTGATTCAAGTGAGGTGGTGTCTAATTATTAAATTTTTATAAACTCTACTACGCAATGAAAAGGAAGGTGATAACGATATTTGATATGGAAAAGAATCTTTCCCACTATATCAGACGGGAATACGAAAAACTGGATTCAAAGGAACAGCAACGGAATTTTATTGAAAACTTCCGCTTCCTTATGATGTCAAGTGACACGGACTTTCAAAACTTCTACGCAAAGAGAGGCTTAAACGACCGGGAGTATTACTCGATTGTGGACACGCTCTATCGGCTCAATAATCTATGGATGTTAGCTGAATTTGTCCATAACAACAGAACATTCCTGATATATGAGGTTCAGCAAATGAGAAACTGGCAGGGACACATGGATTTCTCGGAACCTTGCAGATTAGGACATGATACCATGCTGTCAAGAGTATTTACCATTCTGCAATATTTCAATTTAGATACAAATATCTCATATGAACCCCCGGAAGATACCACTCACATCCTGAAAGTACAGGAAGCCCCCGGTTACATTGCTACCCCCAGAATCTTGTTGCAAGGAAAATGGGTGGAAAAATGCGGCTTCCCTGTCGGCTCCCAAATTTCCGTAGAATGTTTTGAAAACAAACTTGTCATTTTTAACAACCAAAATCCAACATAAAACCTGAAAATCATCACGGGAACAGCAATTTTAAAACCTCTGCTCCCGTGATGATTTTTTATCTAACGCACAATTTCTTTTTCAATTATAGACAGCTTCCCCTTTAAATCCTGCTGTTTTTCGTACAGTTCATTTCTCCGCCTGCATATCTCCTGATTGGCTTTCAATGCTTCCCGAATCCCGCTATAGACATCCGGCTGCACCTTTTTGTAATCAGCCGTTACCTTGCGGATTTCATTGTTATTTTCTTTCAGGCTATTGCTTGTCAAAACCCACTGAATCAGATTATCGGCTTCCTTATCTTCTGTCAGGTTTGCATACTCCATCACTTTGATACATAGACGAAGCATAATTTTCTTTTCCATCTCTGTCATAGTGAATCACCTACCTTTCCATTCCCTTCCTTTTTTTCAAGCTGTTATACAGGCTCTCTGCCGCCTTTTGCCCTTCAAGGATAGAAATAACCTTGTCCTCTCCTAACGCCCGTTGCAGCCGCTTTAAATCACGATTCTGCTCCTTTAAATCGCCGTTCTCCTGCTCCATAAGCACTAACCGGCCTTCGAGCCGTTTCATCTGTTGTCTTATCTGTTCCAGACGGTTTGTTGCTGTTTCCAGTTTACGGCTTAAATCCAAATTATGAATCAGGACAGTCTGAATGACATCCTTTAATTTGGCAACAAGCGGCTCCGCTTTCTTTTCCTTATAAGCCTTTAAACTGGTAAAAGCAGCCGGCTCCGGTAATTGCCATTCCTCCCCTGATTGATAAATCTGTATATTTTTATTTACTCTTAACCGACTGGAAGATAACTTTGCTAAATCCTTTTCAGCCTGTTTTATCTCCGCCTGTTTTGCTCTTATCTGTTTTTCAGCGGACTGAACCTTCTGAACAGTTTCTTCTATAGTTTTATCTAATTGCTGTACTTCCTTTTCGCGCTCCTGCTTCTCAAAGTTGAATACACTCAAATGCTTCCGGTGGGTTCCCAACTTTATCCACTGGATTCCGTGTTGCTCCATTACTTCTGACAGTTTTTGTTTTTCGGATTCCATCCACAGGCTCCATTCTGTTTCCTGCCGGTTACTTCCTTCAAATCCTTGCGCCTTTAATGCCTGCTTCAAGGAAACTCTGGTGTCCAGTCCCCGCTTGCTTCCTGTCGTATATGGAACAAAATCAATATGTAAATGTGGCGTTTCTTCATCCATGTGCAGGTGTGCGGAGAATACATACAGATTCGGATTCCGCTTTTGAAAATCCTTCATAAATTCATCTAAAATCTGTCTAGCCAGTTCTCCGTGTTCGCCTCTGACATTCATATCATCTTTGTTACCGATTTGAAATACCGCTTCATGGAATAGCTTCTCCTGTTTGCCTGTTCTGATTTTATCGTAGTAATTTCCACCCATCCGACATTACGATCCCTCTATATTCAAGGCAGCAAGATTCCCTTTCTATAAGGAAAGGGGTATCTTGCCATCTTGAAACCTCTACAACATCCAGTACCACTGATTCCCTATCTTTATAGAATCTACACCCAATTCCTTTTTAGCGTTCCAGAGCGTCTTTTTCTTTATCCCTCTTTCCTTTGCAGCCTCGTCTATCTCTGTACATGGTTTCTGACCATCAGCCAGTATGTCCTTCAGGAAATCTGCCGCGCTTCTGGTTTTCTGTCCTTTCCGTTCTCCTGAAAGAAGTTCATCCACGCTAATGTCATATTCGCCAATCCATTCAAAACCCGTTTCTTTATCCATACGAAAAGCAATAGGCGTTCCCTCCGGCGCAAGAGAGCTTTTCACATGACAGGCTACCCGCACCTGTTCATCATCTTTTACTCTGCCGACCACTAGAACGCTTCTGGCCGCCGCCTGAAAATCTATGGAGCCTAACCCCCGGTAAGAAGATTTCCCGCCGCTGCATTTATTCATATGACCGATTAGAACAATAGCGCAACGATATTTTTCCGCCAACACAGCAATTCTTTTCATTACAGGACGGATTTCATTTGCCCGGTTCATGTCCACCTCCGCGCCTAGATAACCCTGTATCGGGTCTAAAACCACCAACCGGGCGGAAGTTCTTACAATCGCTTCCTCTAGCCTTTCATCCATCAATGTCAATGCTTTCTCTCTATCGTCAATTACAATAACCTTGTTGCAATCTGCTCCCGCCGCCATCAGGCGGGGCTTTATCGTATCTCCAAGCCCATCCTCTGCTGTCTGATACAGAACCGTCATAGGCTGTTTGGTTTCTTCTGTATTGTCTGTCTGTTCCCATTCTGACAATACGGCTTCCCCTTTTGTCAACCTTGCGATAATCTGTAACATCATTGTAGTTTTACCTTCGCCCGGATCACCTTGGACAATAGTAACTTTACCGTAAGGAATAAAGGGATAAAGAAGCCACTCAACTTCTTCCGCCTGTATTTCTTCCATGCTCATTAGTTTTAATTCCGCTTTTTTCTTTTCTTCCAATTTTGCACCTCTCCTAAAATTCCTGTTGATTTTTGGAGAAGCCGCCTGTATACTAATAGTGTGAGTACAGTAACGGCGGCTTGCCCCTGTTACTTATAAAAACTCTTGCCTGCTATGCAAGGGTTTTTACTTTATCTTTTTTATCTTCCTCCGGTCTGAAATATCCGGTTTCTTCCCATACTTTCCGGTCAGGACAGTAATAATTGTATTCGGATGAATTTTCCAGTTTTACCGCATAGCCAAATGAGAAGATTCCATTCTGCAATCCGTACCGTATGTATTGTGCGTCTTTTCCTATCGCTTTCGCTATTTCCCCCACGGGTACATTTCTTCCTGTAAACGGCGGTAACTCTACATAATACCTGATATTCTCCATCCAATCCCTCCCTACAGCTTTAACATTTCTTCCACACTCATTCCCAACGCTTCCGCTAGTTTATAGGCTACTACCGGTGAACAGCTTTTCCCTGCTTTAATACAGGAAATGGTCTGTCTGGACACACCACTCTTTTCAGACAGCATACGGATGTTCATCCCCCGTTCGCCCATCTTAATCTGCATTTTTGTTTCGTTTAATCTCATTACTTTCCTCCTTTTTTGTTTGAAATATGAATTTTAAATACACATTTTATTATACGTATAAGTTTTTCATATGTCAAGTCATTTTCAGATAAATATGTACTTGTAATTCGTATTTTGTTATGATATGATAAGAACGGAGGTGAACAAATGATAGACAATCAAAATAATATCGGACAGAGAATCCGGGCAGCCAGAAAGCAGAAAGGTATCAATCAGACAGAGTTAGCAAACCTTTTAGGAAAGTCACTCCGTACCATACAAAAATATGAAAGCGGAGAAATCGAGGTTTCCATTGCCATGATTAACGAGTTGGCAAAGGCGCTTGATACCACATCCACATTTCTAATCGGCTACGAGCATGACGAAAAGAATATCCGTAGTCTTTCGGACATCATGGACTTTCTTTTCAAACTGGACAAGGTAAAAGGCTTGAATTTTAATATTGATGTGAAACGGCCTCCCCATTATGATGAATGGGAATGTTCTATTTCGTTCAATGGTAAAGACAAGTCGGCAGATTTCAATGCGGATATGTGCCTGTTTCTGGAAGAATTTGCAGAGTACCGGGAAGAATTTCAGAATGGCCGTATCAGTGCCACAAAGTACAAGGAATTACAGGACAAAGACCTTGCCTATTATTCCTCTACCGCCCTGGAAGAAAAATCAGAAGTTTAATTTTTAACAAATGTTCCTTGAAAACAAAATACAGAAAGGATGATTGTATGGCTAAAACATTACAAAGAGCAAACGGAACAGGAAGTGTCTACAAACTTTCAGGAAAGCGCCGTAACCCGTGGCGGGCAGTCATAACCAACGGATGGGCATATAGTGAAGAAAAAGGAAAGTTAGTACAAAACCGGGTGACAATCGGTTATTATCACACCAGAGATGAAGCGGTTCAAGCCCTTGTAAACTACAATTCCAGTCCTTATGATATTCAGACCAACTCTGCCACCTTTGAAGATGTATATGAGTTGTGGAGTAAAGACTACTTCCCTACACTATCCACTATGTCAAGTGTCCGCACTGTCCAGGCCGCCTATAAATATTGTACTCCCCTCTATAAAATGCGTATGAAAGATATTCGTGTGGAGCATTTAGAGGGAACCATACGCGACGCAGACGTAGGCAACGCCACCAAAGGCAGAATCAAATCCTTATTCAATATGATGTACCGCTATGCCATGAAACATGAGATTGTCCAAAAGGATTACGCACAGCTTTGTAACGCTGTCAAACGGGAAGCACCTGAAAAAGAAGTGATTCCCTTTACACCGGAAGAAATATCCCTTCTCTGGGAGAATATAAACGAGGTTCCTTTTGTTGACATGATATTAGTGGGTATTTACAGCGGATGGCGCCCACAGGAATTAGCGACCTTAAAGACAGCGGATATTGACCTTGAAGCCAACACCATGAAAGGCGGCATGAAAACAGACGCAGGAAAGAACCGTGTTGTACCAATCCACCCTGTTATTCTACCTCTCATTGAAAAACGCTTCTCGCCAGATAATGAATATCTATTTAATGACGATAACGGACAACAGGGAACCTACATGACCTATGACAAATACCGGGGCCGGTTCGTAAAAGCAATGAAACGCTTGAAGCTAACCCATCGGCCACACGAAACCAGACATACCTTCATCACAAAAGCAAAAGAATGTCATGTAGACGAATACATATTAAAACTCATTGTCGGTCACGCCATAACAGATATTACAGAAAAAACCTACACGCACCGGACAATGGAACAGCTTCAAAAAGAGATATGCAAGATAACAAAATAAGAGATGTTTCACAAGGCATAAACCATGTAAACATCTCTTATCATTCAAATCTATTTGTGCGCTACGCATGTGTGCTACGTGTGCGCTACTTGTGTTCTACGCACTCAAATTCAGCACTTTTCAGCACACCTCACAACTTCTCAAACCCTTATAAAATAAGGATTCCCTAGAATTTCCCTTCCTTCGCCGCTTCTTCAATGCCGACAGCCACAGCCACCGTAGCACCAACCATCGGATTATTCCCCATACCGATCAGTCCCATCATCTCCACATGAGCCGGAACGGAAGAAGAACCAGCGAACTGGGCATCTGAGTGCATTCTTCCCATCGTATCTGTCATACCATAGGAAGCCGGGCCAGCTGCCATGTTATCCGGATGCAGGGTACGGCCTGTACCACCGCCGGAAGCAACGGAGAAATATTTCTTGCCCTGCTCGATACATTCCTTCTTATAAGTACCTGCCACAGGATGCTGGAATCTGGTCGGGTTCGTGGAGTTACCGGTAATGGAAACATCCACGCCTTCCTTATGCATGATCGCAACACCTTCGGTAACATCGTTCGCACCATAGCAGTTAACCTTCGCACGAAGACCTGTGCTATAGGATTTGCGGAATATTTCTTTCACTTCTCCTGTGTAATAATCCATCTCAGTCTCTACATAAGTAAATCCGTTGATTCTGGAAATAACCTGAGCGGCATCTTTTCCAAGGCCATTTAAGATAACGCGCAGAGGTTTCTGACGAACCTTGTTTGCTTTTTCTGCGATACCGATCGCGCCTTCCGCTGCTGCGAAGGACTCATGGCCGGCCAGGAAACAGAAGCATTCGGTATTCTCTTCCAGCAGCATCTTTCCTAAGTTCCCGTGTCCCAGACCAACTTTTCTCTGGTCTGCTACGGAACCAGGGATACAGAAAGCCTGAAGTCCCTCTCCGATGGCTGCTGCTGCATCTGCTGCTTTTCTGCAGCCTTTTTTGATCGCGATTGCGGCACCTACAATGTAGGCCCAGCAAGCATTTTCAAAACAGATGGGCTGGATTTTCTTTACCTGATCGTATACATTCAGACCGGCATCCTTTGTAATCTTTTCGGCTTCTTCAATCGAAGCGATGCCATAGCTGTTTAATACGGCATTAATTTTATCAATTCTTCTCTCATAGGATTCAAATAAAGCCATTCTCTCTTACCTCCTCAATTACTCTTGTCTAGGGTCAATGATTTTTACAGCGTCATCTACACGGCCGTATTGACCTTTTGCTTTTTCCCAAGCGGTATTCGGGTCATCGCCTTTTTTGATGAAGTCTGTCATCTTGCCAAGGCTTACAAATTGATAACCGATAATCTGATCCTCTTCGTCCAGAGCGATTCCGGTTACATAGCCTTCCGCCATTTCCAAGTAACGAGGTCCTTTTTTCAGAGTTCCATACATGGTTCCAACCTGGGAACGAAGGCCTTTTCCTAAATCTTCCAGACCTGCGCCAACCGGCAGTCCGTCTTCGGAAAACGCGCTCTGTGTTCTTCCGTATACGATCTGAAGGAACAGTTCTCTCATGGCTGTGTTAATCGCATCACAGACCAGGTCCGTATTCAGAGCTTCCAGAACGGTTCTGCCAGGCAGAATTTCGGAAGCCATAGCTGCGGAGTGGGTCATGCCGGAACATCCGATGGTCTCTACCAGAGCTTCCTGGATGATTCCTTCCTTCACGTTCAGGGTCAGTTTGCAGGCACCCTGCTGGGGAGCACACCAGCCTACCCCATGGGTCAAACCGGAGATATCGGATACGTCTTTTGCCTTTACCCATTTCGCCTCTTCAGGAATGGGAGCAGCACCATGGTTCACGCCCTGCGCTACCGGACACATTTGTTCTACTTCATGTGAATAAATCATTATAAGACTCCTTCCATATGTATAGTGAGATTTGCGTGCGGCTGCATTTGTTCGACATCGTTACTTATTTAACGCCGCACCTTAGGTTATTTTCTCACAAAATGGCGGATTCGTCCAGAGGTTTCCAGAATTTTTCGGGATAAATTACTTTTACAAATGATCCTCGTCTGTGCTATACTGTTACAAAAATGTCAAAGTAAGGAGTGTAACTTCATGGAACGAAAAGAACTCATAGAGATCGTACATCAGACCAGGCCTTTGGTTATGGATGAGGTCAATTCCAGAGCAATCACCACAAAAGGTACCGCTGATTTTGTCACCAAAGTTGATTATTCAGTCCAGGATTTTCTGAAGAAGATCCTGTTTCGCAAATATCCCGGCATCGGCCTTATGTCCGAGGAACAGAAGGAAAATGAGATCGGTCCGGATACAAAGACCTGGATTCTGGATCCCATCGACGGAACAACAAATCTTATCCATCATTACCAGCATAGTGCCGTTTCCCTGGGACTTTATGAGCAGGGAGAGATTACATTGGGTGTAGTGTATAATCCGTTTACCGATGAGACGTTTTCCGCCGCAAAGGGATGCGGCGCGTATCTGAATGAGCAAAAGATACAGGTAAGCGATCAGACCGATCTGCTGCGCACCCTGATCTCCATGGGTACAGATCCTTACGAAAAAGAAAAGGCTTCACAGAATTTTGCACTGTTCCAAAAAGTTTTTATGGAGTGCACGGATATCCGAATTTCCGGCTCAGCCGCTCTGGATCTGTGTTACGTGGCCTGCGGGCGTCTGGATACATTTCTGGAACGTAATCTGAAGCCCTGGGATTATAGCGCCGGTTCCCTGATTCTGACAGAAGCAGGTGGAAAGATAACCGGTTGGAATAATCAGCCGCTTCCTTTTGACCAGAACTGCAATGTTCTGGCTACGAATGGATGTCTACACTCTTATTTCTTAGAGCATATCGTAAATGATTAATATGTATCTTTCTAACCGTTAAAGTTAATTGGAACTATAAATGAAAGACCGGTAAGAACCTCGCAGGACTTGGAAACTCTGTAGAGGCGCTATCGGCCTTTCTGTTTCCTGTTGTTTTCTTTTCATTCATGGATTAAATGATACTTTTTTCCATGTGTCTGCTTTTTACTATTCTGTGTATATGTTTCCATATGAATGATTCTGTGTACATGATTCTGGTGTATATGATTCCATATGAACGATTCTGTGTAGATAATTCTGGTGTATATAATTCCATATGATTGATCTCATTGCCGCACTTGTGTCGCATTTTTAATAGCTCCCACTTATTCCAACTTCAGACGGGTCCCAGGATGTAATATTTGGAAGAGACCCAAGATGTAATATTTGGCAGACTATGGCGCATTTTGCTGAAAGATGGTATGATTATTTTATTCTGGACAGTATTCATGTCTTATTTTGAAATTATAGATACAACTTTGAAACAAATGTCCGATATAATGACACTATTCTGATGTATACTGGGATCGATGATGGTAACTATTTGGATCGATGACGAACTATTGGGATAAACGGCGGTGTCTGTTGAAATTAATGACCGTATCCATTGGAAAATGACGATATCTAATAGAATATTGACGGTACTATTAGGATGAAATGCCGGCAAATAAAGTTTGAGAAAATAAAATGGGATATTTTGAAAAAGACTGGAACTTTTTCAGGGGTCTGTGGATCTAATAGATAGATGAAAACCCTTTTGAGGATGACTTACTTTATGAGGATGACATATATATGGAAGCAAATTACGAACGTACACGCTACGAATCCCGTATGAGGCTGCGGCGGAAGAAGAAGCTGATTAAGGCGGCCAAGCTATTGTCTTATCGGGTGCTCAAGTCTCTGATCTTCGTTGTGATCGGGATGATTCTGGGCTTTCTTTTGGCACATAGGACCACCGGTACACCCAGTGAGGCGGAAAATTTAACGTCGGTTGTGCCGAAGCCGGAGATTCCGGTGGTATCTGACACCCCTAAGGAGATTCAGGTTCTTCTGGACCCGGGACATGGGGGGAAGGATACCGGCAGCGAGGCAGCAGGAACTCCGGAAAAGACGTTGAATTTGGCCATTGCGCTTCTGGTTGAGGAAGAGTTGAAAAATGCAGGCGTCGAGGTGGTCATGACCCGCAGCAGCGACCAGACCGTTAGTCTGGATGAGAGAGCTGCCCTCGCCAATGAGAATAAGGTTCAGGCTTTTGTCAGTATTCATCAGAATTCTTTTGAGGATGATCGATCCATACGGGGATTGGAAGTCTGGTATAACGACGTGAAGTCTTCAGGGGGAGCCGGGAGTAAAAAATTGGCGGACGCCATACATACATACGCCAGTCAGACCGCCGGCACATCGGACCGGGGAACGGTTCAGGACGCAAAACTAAAGGTGCTGCGCACGACCACCGTACCGGCCTGCCTGATTGAGGTCGGTTATCTGACGAATAAAACGGATAAGAATCTGATCTTTTCAGAGAGTTATCAAAAAGAGCTGGCTAAAAATATTGCCAGAGGAATACAGGAATTTTTGCAGTCCTTTGGAACATCCGCTGAATAGAAAGGAGGTTCCAAAGGACTGTACCTGATATCAGGAGGTATCCGGATTTGATTACGATATTGATTGTGGAAGATGAATGCGCCATCGCGGAGCTGATTCAGGCAGGGTTTGAAAAGGCCGGATATGCCTGGGATTACGCCGCGGATGGTAAAGAAGCTGCGGATAAAATAGAAAGCCGTGCTTATGATCTGATATTGCTGGATATCATGCTGCCGGAAATAGACGGTTATGAATTGATGGAATACATTGAACCGCTGGGTATTCCCGTCATTTTTCTGACGGCGAAAGGAACTACCAAAGACAAAGTGAAGGGACTGCGCATGGGCGCGGATGATTATATAGTGAAGCCATTTGAGATCGATGAGCTGCTGGCCCGGGTGGATTCTGTGCTGCGACGCTATAATAAGGGGCAGACCCTTTTATATGCGGCCGATGTGGTCATCGATACCCAGTCCCGGCGGGTTATACAGAATGAGCAGGAGGTTATGCTCACACCCAAGGAATATGAACTTCTGCTCTTTCTCGTGAGGAACAAGAACTCGGCGTTGTACCGGGAAACGTTATTTGAACGGGTGTGGCTGGAAGATTTTACGGGGGACTCCCGTACTTTGGATCTGCACATCCAGCGGCTGCGTAAAAAATTGAATTGGAAGGACCGGATCAAGACCGTGTACAAAATCGGCTATATCCTGGAGGTTTCCACATGAAATTTTCCACCAAACTGATTCTTAGCATGACGATTCTGGTTGCCGTTCTATTCTCCGTAGGGGGTACGATCTTAATCAGCAGAAATTTCAAACATTCTCTGGAAACTGCCGCCGCGCAGAATGTGGAGCAGCATCTGCTGGAACGCTATGCTATTGAATCCAATATGGTTAATTACATATTAAGCGGTGAGAGCTATACTGAAGATAAAGTGGCGGACTCTGCCAAACGTCTCTCCGGCTATACCGGGGGCCAGAACAAAGTGATGGCTCTGTATACTGACGCCGGAAAGGCGCTGTATTCGAATCTGCCGGCCCTGTCTGATAAAAATATGGAAGCCATATTGCGGCAGGAAGGCAACACGTATCTGATCCGGCAGGCGGATGGACTGAATTATATGCTGCTGACCTCTCAGCTGGAAATAGATAAAAACATCGTCCTGCTGGTCAGTGCTTATGATATCACCGGATTGTTTGCGGAGAGGGACCGCCAATTACAGGATTTTTTGCTGCTGGACGGCATCGTGATCCTTCTGTGTGTCCTGGCAATCGGACTTATGACCCATGTCCTGACCGGTCCGATTCAAAAGTTGAATAACACCAGTCTCCATATCGCCAACGGTGCTTATCAAGAGCGCACCCGCATCCGAAGCTCCGATGAGATCGGCCAGCTCAGCCGGAACTTCGATCTGATGGCCGATGCCATTGAACAGCAAATCGCCGAGCTGCAGCTATCCGTACGGCAGCGGGATGATTTTATCAACGCGTTTTCCCACGAAATTAAGACTCCCATGACAGCCATTATCGGTTACGCGGATATCCTGCGCACCAGTGCCACCGATAAAGAAAAACAGATCCGGTATTCCCGGACTATTTATCAGGAAAGCCGGCGCCTGGAGGAGCTTTCCCGTAAGCTTATGGACCTGATGTTCTGTACCGATGAGAACTTAACGACAGGACCTCAGCCTGTGTATACGATCGTACATCGTCTGCATCAGCAGATGGAACCTCTGCTGGAGGAGTTCAGACTATCTATCGCCGTGGAGCCTGCGTCAGTTGTTGCCGACGCATCTTTGCTGGACTGTCTGCTCCGGAATTTGATTTTAAACGCCAAAAAAGCGGACCCGAAGGACCGCACGATTGAACTGTATGGACAAATTAAGGATCAGGCTTATCGCTTCTCGGTGGAGGACAGCGGCTGCGGTATTCCGGCGGAGGAACTGGCCCGTATCACAGAGCCGTTTTATATGATCGATAAATCCCGTTCCCGGGCGATGGGCGGTTCCGGTCTGGGGCTGTTTTTATGTTCCAAAATAGCGGATCTGCATCATACGAAACTGCATTTCGAAAGCGAGTTGGGCGTAGGAACGACTGTATGGTTTGAACTGGAGGTGGCAAAAGATGCTTAAACATTGGAAAAGTCTGGTGTTTCTTATTCTAACTCTGCTCATCGTGGCAGGCGCTATCTATTTTCCCAGTCTCTTCTTCACCATACAGGATGCCCAGATGATGGCAGTCGCTCATTCCCGTCAGGAGATTCATGCGAAACTGGCGCCTGAGGCAGAAGAAATCTATCTGGTTAACACCATCCGCGATATCTATCAAAACAGTCAGTACTTTGACTATGGCGGTGGTTATAATTATCCGCTCAGTATAGATGACTCCCCTTTTTCATCCATCGTTGCCAGTCTCAATGAACAGTTTGACAATATGATCGATCAGTCCGCTTTGGATAAGGATTTGCTCAATAGCTTCCATAACATGATCAAACCCATGATCTGGGTAAGCGGCAGTTATGGGATATGGGATAATAAGGAAACTCCATTTTCTTATTATACCATCTATGATGAACATTTCATGGCGGAAGGATATATCGATACCCCTCCTCAGCTGTCCTTTTATACGGAGCCTAAGACAGGGAAGGTCCTGTATCTGCAGATGTTCAATTATCGGCATGATACTATAAAAGTCGCGCCCAAGGATACCATCAACGCCTATATCCGCTACCTGGGCCTGGACGTATTGTACGACTGGACCTTTCAATCCCAGGGAGCCGTCTCCGAAAAGGCCCAGTTAAAGATCATATATCTGCAGAATGATACTGATTTTTACATACAGATAATCCCTGTGGGGTATTATTACTACAACCCCTATATCAATTATCCTTATGTGGATACATCCATTCCGAACAGCACAATAAACGGCTTTATGGAATCCGATACTGCAGCATACTCTTATTAATATTACATCTCATATTATTTACATTCCGTGATTTTATGGCATCGGTGCCCCTATGCTCTGCCTTTCCTTAGCTGCCGCAATCAGCTTGTTTTTCTTCTCATGCCGTATCATGATGACAACGAGGATCACAGCCGTGAGAATAAACGCGCTGCCTCCTATGATACCGGTCGGAGCAGGTCCGATAAACGGATTATATACATCGGAGCCGGTCAGGAAATAGATGCCGATGGACGCAAATCCGTTCAGACTGCCGTGGGCGATGGCCGCCGGCAGGCAGCTTCTGGTTTTTAAGGACAGGAAGGACAGAAGCGTTCCCATAATGATACAGAATCCGCACATGGCCAGAATCCCTGTAAATGGATAGCCGGTATATCCGAATCCGTAATTATGTCCCATCGCGGTAAGCGGCGCATGCCACAATCCCCAGATCACTCCGCTGATCAGCAGCGTCGGCAGTATCCGGAAACGCTCCGCCAGTTTGGGGACCAGATAACCTCTCCATCCCCACTCTTCCCCAATGCAGGTAAAGATGTTCACGATCGGCCCTAACACCACTCCGATTCCGATCTGCACCAGCATATTCGTCTTAATAGCCTCCAGCGGCAAGTCGATCCCCATCGCCTGATAAGTCTCCATCATATATCCCAGATTTGGATCAAACCGGTCCGGATAAATCAGGAAATAAACCACACTGCCAAGTACCGTCAGGATTACCGGAAGGAACCATCCGATCACGTAATACCGGATATGCCCACGGAAATTCGGCAGAATCCAGGCATCCCGAAATCCTTCCTTTGTAATCAGCCTGGTCAGCAGTACACAGACCGCCGGTATGAACATCATGGCGGAAACCAGAATGCTGACTGCAGGCGATGACTGCATATTGGAAACCAGACCTCCGATTACAAATATCTCCAACAGATACGTTATAACAAATGTCAGCCCAAGATAAATTAGAATGCGTCTTTTTGTACCACTTTTATTCTTTTCCATATTTGGCCATCCTTTTCATTCCTTGCCGTTTTCTATCGCTATTATTTACCATATCACGAATAGAATTGCTTGAAAAGAGGGTTTTATTTTAAAATAACCATGGCCAGGCCAAGTACCGCCAGAACCACACCGGTGATCCGGTTCAGTGTCTTCGTGCTGGCCTTATTCGCAAAGCGGGCGGCTGCCAGAGCGCCGGCAAGTGTAGCTAAGATGCAGGTAACCAATGCGAACAGATCCGGTTTCCCCCCGATCGCCATATGGCTTACCGCACCGGTCAGCGCTGTAAAGGCCATGATGAATACACTGGTTCCAACCGCAGTTTTTAATTCGTATCCCAGTATACTGGTTAAAATGAGCAGCAGCATCATACCGCCGCCCGCTCCCACAAAACCACAGATAAATCCGATTACACAGCCTGCGATCAGCGACTGGATGATCTTTTTCTTCCGGGATTTATTCTCATTCGCTTCCCTGGTCGTCATAACCGGCCGGACAATAAATTTGATTCCCAGCAATAAAGTCATATAGACAGAAAAACTTCCCATCGTGGTGTTCGGTACATAGGATGCCACCTTACTGCCAACCATGGTCAGGATCAGTGTGGTTACCAGCATCAGGAAACCATTCTTAATGTCAATATTCTTATTGCGGTAGTAGGTCCACGCGGAAGCTGCGGACGCTAAAACATCGGAAGCCAGGGCAATTCCGATCGCCTCATAGGCCGGAAAACCCAAAAACGTAATCAACATGGGTGAAATCACCGCTGCCGCCGACAGACCTGCCAATCCTGTTCCAATCCCCGCTCCAAGTCCGGCGATGATGCAAATAATCAGTTTTAACACCATTTCTTATGTACTCCTTCCATATTCTGTCCCATTTTCTCCAGTATTTTTTCAAACAAAGCCTGTTCGTCCTCCGTAACTCCATCGAACAAACCGTTGATAAACTGTGTCTGAACTTCTGCCAAACGTCTGACTACATCCTCTGCGGGCGGTTCGATCTTCAGATGCACCTTCCTCCTGTCCGCAGCCTCCTGACTGCCCGACAGATATCCCCGTTCCGTAAGCCTGTCGACAGCCCCGCATACATGTGATTTTGATATCATCCGGTAATTCACGATATCCCTGGCTGTGTCGTAACCCGGATTGTTCCAGAGATACAGCAGCACGTCGATCTCATTCTGCGTAAGCCCTTCCGCTTTCGCTATCTCATGAAATATGCCTTCATAAGTCTTTTTTGCTTTTGCTGCACTGTGCATAAAATCTATTGTTAATCTGTTTTCGAAAAACTCCACCGCCATATTACTTGCCTCCTCTCCAAATTCCTTCCAACGGGTAATATAGTTCAAACATAAACCGTTTAATTTCGAACTGTTCACTTATGAACTATTATACGCAATATTTTTTATTCGTCAAGTTAAATATAAATGAAGCGTTGATTCTGTATATAACTTAAATGTTGATTTCGTATGTGCCCCAAGGGACGCGCAAGCAACATACAAAAAGGACCTATGAATAATCCATAGATCCACATCTTAATATCTTTTTATAAAAAACCTCTATTATAAATTTTAACACCATTATAAACTTTAACACCATTATAAATTTTAACTCGATTATACTTTATTACTAACTTCAATCTCTAATTTAAATAACTTCTATAATATTCTACTCTCTATTCAACTTAATAAAAGCCGGTATGTAAAGTACAAAAGAAAGAAGCATAAAGCAAACACAGATCCCAATACAGATATTTACCGCCAGTACCGGCAGTTCCGGGAACAGGAACAGCACGAACATTACTATATACAACACAGCCGTGCACACCTTACCATACCACATGGCTCCGTCCAGCATCTTTCCTTTCCGCAGCATCAGCGCCCCCATGATCCCCATAAATCCTTCTTTAACTACAAACAGAATCAACATTGGAATCATCTGGTTGTACCGGATCGTCAGACAAAGCACCATGGCTGCCTGCGTCAGCTTATCCGCTATAGGATCCAGCGCTTTCCCCAGCTGCGTAATCTGATTAAACTTACGGGCGATCATCCCGTCAAACAGATCAGATATACTGGAGATCACTACGATCAGAGCCGCCGCATAATAATCATTGACCGAATCCGCCGTTACATATCTCCAAATAATAACCGGCACTAAAATAATCCTCAAATATCCCAGCAAATTTGGTATGGTAAAAAGTTGTTTACGCAATGGCACATCATGTTTTACCTGCATTAATCCCACACTCCTTCGATATCTCATTACGCAGTAATATAGCATATCTTCCCTAAAAGATCAA
Organism: Diplocloster hominis; assembly: GCF_032380655.1. NCBI lineage: Bacteria > Bacillati > Bacillota > Clostridia > Lachnospirales > Lachnospiraceae > Diplocloster > Diplocloster hominis. The sequence goes on from NZ_JAWDIY010000014.1 coordinate 122,236, forward strand.
GAAACGACAATAATCTACAATTCCGATATCTATAAAATAAGGAATGGCACAGAACGGATTGCAGAAGAAATGCCCAAAAGTAACGTTCTCCCAATCACTTAAAGCACGTTACTTTTGGGCCGTCTCCCAGCAGTCCGCCCTTATGCCGTTCCTCTCCTGCCCTCTAATATCTTATCAATAGGAATACGCCCAAAGATTTTTAATCTGCGGCTTAATATCCGCATATTTCCACGTTTTTTGGCTCCGGCTCGGGCTGTTTGGATCATTCACCGTGATTTCCCCGTTCTTGAAACCGGTCAGTACGATAAAATGACCGGAGGTTGTAAAATCGCCGGGACGCATGCTGCAAATCACCGCCTGCCCTTTTCCAAGCACATTTCGCAAAACATCCTCATCCAGCGGAATCTCACGAGCCCGAAGTCCAAGCTTCTGTGCTCCTGTTGTCATCAGCTCCCAGGTGGTACCGTATTGGGGATCGATATATCCCTGGGACTGGCTGTATTCCGCTACTTTTTGAGGGTTCATATCCGTTTGCCCCGTCAGTCCCACGATCACCATGGACAGACAGGTGGGCCCGCATCCGTCCATTCCGATTATCCCGTCGTCACCATATGAATGATATCCCCACCGCTCATCCCACTGTAAAAATAAAGGAATCTTGCCCTGCTCATAATCCTTCGATATGTCTATGCTGCCGCTGTCCAAAATCTGGTCCTTTTTTTCCGGATAATCCAGAACAAAATCGATCGTTTCCGGATATTTTAGTACAAACTCCAGCATCTCCTGCGGATACAGGCCTGGGTCCTGAAGAATGTCTTTTATCTTAGGCTCTTCATCCAGCAGATCTTCCAACTGCCCAACCAGTTCCGGATTCACCTTCACTCTGGGCTGGGTGACATTCCCGGAGTTCGACTGCACCGCCACCGGCTCAAACGCTTCCGCCTGTACATGACCGCTTTCCGGCGTCTCCTGGGCTTCCAGCTGATTCGTCCACTTGTGAACTACAGTTATAATCAAGAACATCGCAACACAGACCAGTCCTAATTTGCTCAATATCAAAATCCGTCTGCGGCGGCGTCTCCTCTTTTTTTTCTCAATCAGCATTTTCTTTCGTCTGATTGCTTCTCTGTTATCTCCCATTCCCTGTACCTCTCCGATTCATTCGGCAATCTATTCCATTTCGGTTTGCGCCCTCGACAAAAAGAGTGCAATTATTTTTATTATATCCCTTTTCCGACATTTTTTCCGAAAGATTTTCTTAACTTTTCTTTTCTAAAGGTATCTTAGCATGCCAATGTATCAGGTTTGTATCAGATTTACTGTAAAATCAGATTTTTTTGGCAGAAAATAAGCCTGCATTCATGGCAGGCAAATTTCTATATGAGAATGTTGGAAGAAGCATTTACCTATACTTCCCCTGTATTATTCATACTCCGTATATTTCAGATTTTTCCCACGGGCCAGTTCAGCCGGATATTTTGTCCGGTTTTTTTCGATTTTTCTGAGCAGGGCCTGTTCCAGATCAATCCCGTTCTTCTGCGCGAAACGCAGCAGAAAAAAGAAAACATCTGCGGTCTCATCCTCGATGCGCTCCCGTGTCTTCGGCTTCCCGAACATATCCCGCATCTGCTCCTCAGACTGAAACCGGAACAGCTCCAACAGCTCATTTGCCTCTGTCGATAATCCGATCGCCAGTTCCTTCGGATTGTGAAATTGATCCCATTCCCGCTCCTCACAGAAATTTTTCACCAGCTCTTGCAGTCGTTCTATATCTTTCATTTTCACCCTCCTATTGTCCATATAGCACCTCGTTCCGGAAACTATCCACCGGTGTGAGCGGCGTAAGCAGCACTTTTTCTTATTGGATAAAAAAGAAGGGTTCCAAAAACCGTATAGCAGCTTTTGGAACTCCCTTACTTACAGCAGATTCACTCCGCGTGATTTCGCATATTCCCAGATATCATCCGGCCAGATCGAGGACTGTACTTCTCCGATATGTGCCTTGCGCAGGTAAAACATGCAGATTCTGGACTGTCCGATCCCCCCGCCTACCGTATAAGGCAGTTCGTGGTTCAGCAATGCTTTCTGGAACGGGAGCGCGGCACGGTCCATGCAGCCTGCCTCTTCCAGCTGGGAGAGCAAGGTTTCCTCATCCACCCGGATTCCCATGGAAGACAATTCCAGCGCGATATCCAACACTGGGTAGTACACAATAATATCCCCGTTTAACTTCCAGTCATCATAATCAGGCGCTCTTCCGTCGTGCTTCTCCCCGGACTTCAGCCGTCCGCCGATCTGCATGATAAATACTGCGCCAAACTCCTTCGCTGCATTGTATTCTCTCTCTTTCGCCGTGCAGTCCGGATACCGGTCCTCCAACTCCTGGGAGGTAACGAACGTGATCTCCTCCGGCAGGAAGCATTCCACATAGCTGTAACGGTTTGCAATATATTTTTCCGTAACGCGCAGCGCTTCGTACACCGACTTTACCACATCCTGAAGCGTTTCCGCCGTGCGGTCACTTTTATCGATAATCTTTTCCCAATCCCACTGGTCCACGAAAATCGAATGAATATTGTCTGTCTCCTCATCCCGGCGGATGGCATTCATATCTGTATAAAGTCCTTCCCCCATCTGGAAACCGTAGCGCTTCAGCGCCAGGCGTTTCCACTTGGCCAGGGAATGGACGATCTCTGCCTCGGCATCCCCCCGCTCCTTAATTCCAAACTTCACGGGACGCTCCACTCCGTTTAAATTATCATTCAATCCAGATTCCGGCAGTACAAACAACGGTGCCGATACCCGGCGAAGATTCAGCTGTGTCGCCAGCTCCCGCTGAAAGAAATCCTTCACCCTCTTAATCGCGATCTCTGTCGCCTTAATATCTAAAAGCGGCTGGTACCCCTCCGGTATTACTATCTTACTCATCCTCAAAAATCCTCTCTATTATAGTTCGCAGTTATTTACGGTTCTGGGGAACGGGATTACGTCCCGGATATTGCCCATTCCGGTGATATACATCACACATCTTTCAAATCCCAATCCAAAGCCGGCATGTCTGGCTGATCCATATTTACGCAGATCCAGATAGAAATCATAATCCTCTTTATTCAGGCCCAATTCTTCCATTCTGCCCACCAGTTTTCCGTAGTCATCCTCTCTCTGGCTTCCGCCGATGATCTCACCGATCCCCGGTACCAGACAGTCCATAGCGGCCACTGTCTTCTGGTCGTCATTCAGTTTCATATAGAAAGCCTTAATCTCCTTAGGATAATCCGTGACGAATACCGGACGGCCGAACTCCTTCTCCGTCAGGAAACGCTCATGCTCCGTCTGGAGGTCGCAGCCCCAGGACACTTTATATTCGAACTCTTCATTATGCTTTTCCAATATTTCCACAGCTTCTGTATAGGTCACATGGGCAAAATCTGAGGATGCCACATGCTGCAGGCGTTCCAGCAGCCCTTTGTCCACGAACTGGTTGAAAAAGGCCATCTCTTCCGGTGCATGTTCCAGCACATAATTGATCACGTACTTCAGCATACTTTCCGCCAGAATCATATCATCCTGGAGATCGGCAAAAGCCATCTCCGGCTCGATCATCCAAAACTCCGCCGCATGTCTCGTCGTGTTGGAATTCTCCGCCCGGAACGTAGGCCCGAAGGTATAAATGTTCTTAAATGCCATCGCATAGGTCTCCCCGTTCAGCTGTCCGCTGACCGTCAGATTCGTGGGCTTTCCGAAGAAGTCATCCTTAAAATCAACGCTTCCGTCCTCCGTATGAGGCACATGATCCAGATCCAGAGTGGTAACCTGGAACATCTCGCCTGCCCCCTCACAGTCACTGCCGGTAATCAGGGGTGTATGCACATAGACAAAATCCCGCTCCTGGAAAAATTTGTGAATCGCATAAGCAATCAAAGACCTGACCCGGAACACCGCCTGGAATGTATTCGTCCGGGGTCTCAAATGTGAAATAGTCCTCAAATATTCAAAAGAATGGCGTTTCTTCTGAAGCGGATAATCCGGTGCGGAATTCCCCTCCACACATACTTCGCCGGCCTGTATCTCAAACGGCTGCTTCGCCTGGGGCGTAGCTGTGAGAATTCCTTTCACAATAACCGCAGCCCCTACATTCAGCTTGGAGATCTCCGCGAAATTCTTAAGCGAATCCCCATATACTACCTGCAGAGGTTCAAAAAACGTACCGTCATTTATCACCAGGAACCCGAAAGTCTTGGAATCTCTTTTGCTTCTGAGCCATCCTCCAACCGTCACTTCTTTCCCAATATATTCAGATTCATTCCTGAATAGTTCTTTAATATTCACTAATTCCATCACTAAACTCCTTTTCCCTGTATTTTCCACCATAAATTGAATTATATAATAGACCCTGCAATAATTCAAGGTGGAAGTTATAGAATAGGGGAACAGAAGTTATAGAAATAGGGAAAGAGGGCTGCTGTCATCCGGCCCCATGCACATCATAGTAAAACGCGTATTGTTGAAGAACACCAGCGAAGCCCCGATAGCGGTTCAGAGGGAAACCGGAAGGGTAGTGGGTCAAAACGACCTTACGGATATGGGTGTCCACGGGAAAGGCGTCGATGTGATGCAGGGCAAACAGGCAGACACACTCCGCCACCTTGACGCCAACTCCATAGAACTTCATAAGTTCCTCTTTGGCATCCTCGTACTTCAGATTCTGTATGGCAGACAGGTCTACCGCTCCTTCCTCTACCATTCTGGCAGTCTTGAGGATGTATTTGCTCCGGTATCCCAGGTTACAGCCGCAAAGAGCGTCATCCTGCAGACGCCCGAGAACAGAAGGGGCTGGAAAAGTGCAGTAGGATTCACCCCGGAAATTTTCTTTTCGTTCCCCGAACTGGGTACACAGGGACTCCACACACTTTTTGATTCTGGGGATATTATTTTGCTGGGAAATGATAAATGTAATCAGGGTCTCCCAGAGCTCCTGGCGCAGGATGCGGATTCCGCCCCCAAACTCTATGGCCGTGCGCATATATTCGTCTGCAGGATCGACGCATGCCTTCATTCCGGCATAGTCGGTGTCCAGGTCAAAATAGCGCCGCCATATGTGATCGAATTCCTGCTCGCCGCAGGAAAAGGTGATGTCTCCGCCCTGCTGGCTTATTTCAAGATAACGGCCCCCCGCGATTAACGAGAAGGAGCCGTCTTGTCTTTCGTTTAACCGGAAACATTGTCCGGATTCTGCTGTCTGCCGGATATCAAAATCCGGTATGGTTTTTGTAATCATTGATTTGTCCCGCCTAAAACTTCCTGATTGTCTTTACTTCCTGGAGGGCTGCCAGAATGCTGTCCAGATCCATGCCCGAGGCCGCACAGATCGTGGCCTGTACTGCGCCTTCTACCAGCGGGCAGTCGGCCATCCGTATCTTCCTGCCTTCCATGGCTTCTATGACCATCTCCGTAGTCATAACCGCGCTGCCCAGATCCATCAGAATAAGGACGCCATCGTTGGAATAAACGGATTCGACTGCTGCATGTATTTTTTCAAAACTGGTCCCGAAGGAACCATCCCCGAGGCCGCCGGCGCACGCTACTTTAGCGTCTGGCGCCATTACCGCGGTGAATTCGGCGATGCTGTCAGCCAGATGGCAGCTGTGGGATACGATTACTACTCCAACCATGTTCTTTCTCCTCTACAAACTTTCTCTAAAGCATACTTCTCCTAAAGCCTTAACATACTTCTCCAAAGCCTTTTTTCTCCAAAGCTTGCTTACCTTTAAAACATAGATGCGATGGTTTCCAGCATATAAGCAAAGGAAGTAGCTCCGGGGTCCTGATGGCCCACGCTTCGCTCACCCAGATAACTGGCTCTGCCCTTGGTGGCTATCATATCTTTCGTTCCTTCCACACCATCCCACGCCGCTTTTACGCCTGCTTCCAGAACCGCCTGGATCTGCGCGTTTCCTGCTGCTTTTGCCTCCATGGCGTCCATGGCCGGCAGCATCGAATCCAGCATGGTCTTTTCTCCTGCGCCGGCTCTGCCGCGCATCTGGACTGCTTCCACTCCCGTCCGCATGGCCTCCAGAAAATCAGACAGATCCATGTCCTCTTTTCCCGCCATCGCCGCACCGGCTTTCATGAACGCGGACCCGTACAAGGGGCCTGAGGCACCTCCCACTGTGGAAACCAGCGTCATGCCCACTGTCTTTAATATGCTTCCGATATCTTTATCGGCCAGGGCCGGCAGCTTCTTCCCCACTGCTTCGAATCCCCGGGCCATGTTTATCCCGTGATCACTGTCACCGATCGCGGCGTCCAGCCGGGTGAGATACTCTTTCTCTTCTGTCATCTTATATCCGATCTGCATAATAACAGCAGTCAGTTTTTTCCCGTCAACCATGTGTTTTGCCTCCTATCTCCTTCCAAGCAGGCGTATCTGCCTTAGAATCCAAAAGTTCTTTCATCTGGTCATCCAGTTTCAACAAGGATATGGAAAAACCCTGCATTTCTATGGATGTCATGTATTCTCCCACGTAGGTGCGATATACACGGATTCCCTTTTCCTTCAGGACATCCGCCACATGGTTATATATAATATACAGTTCCATCAGGGGTGTAGCGCCGGCGCCGTTGATCATCACAGCCACTTCGGAGCCGGTGTAGTCAATGTCCGCCAGGATCTGATCCAGCAGCAGGTCCGCGGTATCATCCGCAGTCCTTATCTCATCCCTGTGGGTCCCGGGCTCTCCATGGATACCGATGCCGACTTCCATCTCATTTTCCGAGAGTGTAAATCCCGGATTACCGGCCGCTGGTACCGTACAGGGCGCGATCGCCGCCCCCATGGTCCTGACATTGTCTATCACCTTTAAGGCTGCTGCTTTTACCTCCGGCAGAGCGGCTCCTTGTTCCGCCAAAGCCCCGGCGATCTTATGTACGAATACGGTTCCGGCTACCCCCCGGCGGCCCACCGTATACAGGCTGTCCTTTACCGCCACGTCATCATTGGTGATCACATGATCCACCTGGATTCCTTCCATTTGGGCCATCTCCTCGCCCATCTCGAAGTTCATGACATCCCCGGTATAGTTTTTGACGACCAGCAGCACGCCCGCTTCTGTAGCCACTTCCTTTATTGCCTCATAGATCTGGTCCGGCGTCGGCGATGTAAACACTGCTCCCGCCACCGCGGCATCCAGCATGCCCTCACCCACATAACCTCCGTGTGCCGGTTCGTGGCCGCTGCCGCCGCCGCTGACCAATGCGACTTTTCCCTCTTTTTTTGCCGCGCGGACCACCACATTGCCGCAGTCCAGTTTTTTCAGATATTGTGGATAAGCCTTCACCATCCCCTGAATCATCTGCTCTTCCACAAGATCTGCATCATTGATGAATTTCTTCATGATTTTGATCCCTCCATAATACATCTTGCCTTTTCCCCATAAATTCCTGTTTCACCCACGAAACCCTGCGCCTGCGTCATGCCGTGTAAGCGGCCTCTCCCTGTCCGCAGCCGCACATCCCTCCGTCAGACTGCGTCCTGGCTTTTGGACGGCCTACCGGAAAGCTTTTTATACGCCAGAAATATATTTCCGGTGAATAAAAAAAGAAAAGGGCCTTACACTAAGCAGTCTCACTTATTTTGTCGGGGCCCCTTACGGCACTTGGCCGTGCTGATTTTATTTTACTATAATCATTTTATGAATTCAATTAAGTTTTTTTGAACGAATCGTGAACACTTTAGCTCGCCGGATTCTCTCAGATGGGCACAGCCTGCTGCATCAATACCTGTTCGGCCTCCTCGCACCACAGCATATCATTTGCTTTCACGATTTCATCCAACCGCCGGAACATGGGATCTGACTTCCCTAACGCTTCAAAATCTGTAAGAGCGGTCAGGGGCAGGCGGATCTGGTTATAGATCAGTTTCTTCCCTCCGGGTATGGAAGGCAGATTCAGGGTGGTATCCGCCACAGCGTCAAGTCCTCCGATATGGGTGATCATTACTTCCGGGTGTAGCTGGCCTGCGCTCATCATTTCCACGCAGTGCTTCATGGAATGAAGGGTCCCGCCAGTAACCCCTACCGTGTGGGTTCCCGCATAGTGGACATTATACAGGTTGATCTTTGCCTTCAGGTTCTGGTCCGTCGGGCCTGCGAAGAACATGTGGCATCCGTCATTGGCCAGTATCTGATCCGCCAGTTCGGCTACCGAAGCTACCGGGGTCATGTTAAAGACGTCCTGATATCCTTCCGGTGATAATCGAATCAGCTCCGCATAAGTATCTGAACGTGCAGAATTCAGGAATTCCAGCTGCACTCCCTGCCTCGCTGCCTTCTCCTTCGTAAATATATTCAAAGCCCGGGCGATTCTCTCTTCATTGACATCCGTCACAACCACCAGCCGTGGATGGTTTTCACAGTGCAGCGCGTAATCGATACAGCCAAGTCCCATTGGACCGCAGCCGCCCAGTATCGCCATAGCCCCGCCCGGACTGATCCCCATCCGATGCTCCCTTGTCTCCGGATCCACGTGATAACAGCCGTCGAAACCGGCTCCGATACAGCCCATGGGTTCCGCCATGCAGCCCCGGAAATAAGAAGAACCTTCATATTTTATAATGCAGTCCCGCTCCATCACGATATTCGGAATCAGAATATGAGTGGCGTCGCCCCCTACATAGGGAAATGAAAATCCAGGGGCGGCCAGAGATCCTTTTACATTAAGGGAAGTCTGCATCACAAACCGCTGGCCGATCTGATATTTATCCTTCCATTTCTCTCCGATCCCCGTAATGACACCGCAGAACTCATGGCCGATCAGAATCGGATTCCGGTCGATATCATCCGGTACCCGCTTGTTTTCCTTTCCCATAATCGCCACTTTATAGGTGGACATACAGATACTGTCCGTATAGATCGTGGCTGTCATCTCATCCTCGCCCATCGGGGGCAGTTCAAATTCCTCCAGCCTTAAATCTTTCACTCCATAGATTCGTACACCTTTTGTCCGCATGTACCTGCTCTCCTTCCTCTTTCCCACATCTGCTTGCTCCATCCCGTGCAGCCGTTTTCACGGTCCCTTACGGTTCAAAAGGCATCTTCGCATGCCGCCTTACATAGACCTCATCAATCACCGAATTATTTCTGTGAGCAAGAATAAATACAATGATCTCCGCGATCTCCTCCGGCTTACAGTAAGCATCGCCATTCAAATCCGGCCGGGTGATACGGATCATGCCGGTATCCACCCCTGTCGGAGCGATCGTATGGACCCGGATTCCCGTCTCATACAGTTCCATGGTCAGAATCTCCATCAGGGCCCGCTGTGCGTGTTTGGAAGCCGAATAACAGGCCTGCCCCACATAGGGATACATCCCCGATGAGGAACAGATCGTAATGATATCGCCTGCCCCGGAATCCTTCAGCATCGGTACCGCCGCCTGGGCCATGGCCAGCGGCGCGTAAGCGTTGATCTCGAAGTGCTTCATCAGTTCCGCCTTCGTCACATCCAGAATAGGCTTTCTCGATGCGATTCCCGCATTATTAATCAGAATATCCAGCCGTCCGAACCGCTCTGCGCAATATGCCACGATTTTCTCAGGGGCACCCTCCTGCAGCAGGTCCGCCGCAAAATAAGCGCAATTCTCCCCCAGCTCTTCTGCCGTTTTGGCTAAAACATCCTCTTCCAACCCGGTAAGCAGCAGCCCGGCGCCTTCCCCGATCAGCATCCTGGCAACGGGTATCCCGATTCCGCCGGTTGCACCGGTCAATAAGATCACTTTGTTCTCCAGTTGTTTCATATATTTCCTCCAATGAATTTACTACTTTAAATATAGCACAGGAAACTCTTTCCGGAGCAGAGAAATCTCCCGAAACGCCGGTGGAGGATTTGGGAATTTTCCCAATAGGATTTCCCGGCGGACAGCTCCGCTGATCCCGGAGGCTTCTGACCCCTGAGCACTCATTCCTTGCAAAATCCTCCGGCATACTCTATCATAGAATATACACCATTCACGAAATGTATAGGAGGAAACACATGCTTCCTGATAATATAGACCTGATTACCCGAGTTTTGACGGAGTATTATGAAATGGGGTTAACCCAGTCTGAGATCAGTTATAAGGAACATATATCCAAGTCCTCGGTCAGCCGGATTATTCAGAAGGCGAAGGAGGACCATTATGTAACCTTTCAGCTGAATCTGCCCTGTGAGTCTTTGTATGAACTGGAGGAGGAATTTAAAGAATGTTTTTCTCTTCCCATTGTTCATATCATCCCCAGTGCGGTGGAGGACTTAAATCTTCGGTTTCAGAATACGACGAAGGCCTTGTGCAGTTATCTGAATGAACTGATCGCAGATGATGATATCATCGGTGTTTCCTGGGGAAGCACGATGGAACAGCTGTCACGGAATCTCATTCCCTGTAAGCCTCCCAGGCATAATCTGCAGGTGGTACAGTTATGCGGTTCCCTGGCGAAAAATTTCCAGTCCTCCAAATCCTATACGATCGTCGAAAACTTTGCCAATAATTACCTGTGTACCTCATATATGCTGCCGGCGCCTGCCATCGTGGATACCGTACCGATCGCCCAGGCTCTTTGCTCTGATTCGCAGATCCGGGAAGTGCTGGACGCCTCCGTGAAAGCGCGGATCGCCGTGTTCGGAATCGGCGCGCTCTCCACACGATCTGTCATACTGGAGAGCGGGACCCTTTCCCCGGCTCAGTATGAATATCTGTCCCGTCATAGCGCGGTATGCGATGTCCTGTTCCATTTCCTGGATATCGAAGGCAATATCGTGAGCGAGGAACTGGATCAGCGCACCATCGGAATCCGTCTGGATGACTTGCGCAGGAAAGAATACCGGATCGCGGTCGCGGTGGGGGAATGGAAGGCAAAAGCTGTCATTTCCGCTTTACATGCGGGGATCATCAATATATTGTTTGTGGATGAACGTACAGCAAGGAAAACACTGGAAGAGTATCACCGGTGTTTTCCCTAATGGCGTATATCAGATTTCAATCTTAAATCCGTTTTTACCTCTTACATCGCCATCTCTGAACTGCTCTCTGAGGGTTTGGGCATTCTTCCAGATCTCTCATCTAAATGAAAGCTGCCCCGGTTATTATGGGCGAAAGTCTGTTTTCCCAACAGACTTACTCCCATAATAACCAGGGCAGCTTTCATTTAGATTTCTCCGGAATCCAGCTTTAAGTATAAAAACAGGGGGATTCCCCTCCCGGACAGGCAGGCATAAACCGGGCCGGTCCTCAGAACTTCTGATACCTCCGGATCATAGAAACGCACTTCTTAGTCTCCTCCAGGCTGTCCCTCTCCGGATGAATATCAGGAATCCATCCCTCATACTCCACGCAAAGGTAATGGTCGATGGCGCTTTGATTAATCGCGTCCATCATCTCCGGAATCGGGAAATGCGGTTCCTCCCCATGTTCGTCCATGGACAGCAGTTTAAAGTGGATATAGGGTGAGTACGGCATACATTCCCGGAACAGATCCATAGACGCCGGGGTCGGTATCCCCGCGCTTGGATCTTCACAGTGAGGCCCCAGAGGCAGATCCGGGGTATCGAATCTCCAAGCTTCCAGATCCGGACACACTGTGTAATATTTGCTGTTAAAATATTTCGCCATCTCCAGACATAGTTCCGGAGTCTTCTCACGGGCGCATTCATGGGCAATGGGCATATTATATTTTTCCGCGAAGGGCAGCAGCTGTTCAAAATAGTGGATCAATTCCTCTTTGGTCTGCTCATAAGTCTTTTCCCTTGTATTCAGAAGCATAGGAATGCAGATGAATTTCGATCCCATTTCCGCCGCGATGATGATATTTTTCTTATATACCTCCAGCACATGTGCCTCATTGCTGGCTTTGATCGCATTGCCCACTTCCGTGCAGAACCAGGTAGCGCCCAACTCCAGGTGTTTGGATTCCGCGAATCTGCGAAGCTCTCTTAGTTTTACCAGATCCGGCTGCGGATGGCAGGGGATATATTCTTCACAGATGTCGATTCCCTCCGCTCCCATATCCGCGACCATGCAAATGATATCCTCGATGGCGGCGCCCTGTGTAAAGGACAGCTGCTGCAGGCTCCAGGAACTTACTCCGATTGTGCTTTTCATTGTGCATCCTCCTCACATACTTCCAGACAGCCATCCACGAATTCCACCCGGAACGGCCACTGGCATTTTAGATCCAGAACCTGAGTATCTTCCAGCATACTCATGGTAAATGTGCATTTGACATGATGTTTCCCGCCGCTTACTTCTTTCCCGGGGTCAAAATACACCTGGGCCTCTTCACAGAGGTTCCAGAACACCTCACTGATGGTGTACATTTTGGAAGCGGCAAACCACTGTCCCCTCAGGACAAAATAGATGTTTTTCTCTTCCACGGCTTCGCCGTCCAGCTCGATTTCCAGTTTTTTGATCCAGCCGATGGGATGGACCGCGTGCAGGAATTGATTCTTAACTCCGATGCGGTAATAGGTTTCTTTTGTCTGCGTATTCGTACATTTTACGATCTTCTCGGACAGCATGCCGTCCTTAAATGTGTATGATGTTCCTGCTGGCATATTTACATCTCCTCTTTTTGATTTAGTTTTCCCTTTAAGCCCACCACATAGCGCCGGCCTGATCCCGGATCAGGATATTCTGCAGAAAAGATACCGCTTTCTCCACGCCCTCCTGAACCGACATCAGCGCATCCTCATGTTCAATGCTGATCACGTCATCATATCCGATGGTCTTCAGGGCGGATATAATATCTCTCCACACAGTCTCATCGTGCCCATAGCCAACCGTACGGAATACCCAGGACCGGTGCTCGATATCCCCGTAGTGTTTGGTGTCCAGGATACCGAATTTGTCCACATTCCTGGGATCGATCCGGCAGTCTTTGGCATGGACATAATAGATCGCGTCCTTCAGCTCATAGATGGCCGATATAGCATCCGTCCCCTGCCAAAAGAGATGGCTCGGATCAAAGTTGGCGCCGATGGCAGGTCCCGCGGCATCCCGAAGCCGCAGCATGGTTTCCGCGTTATAGACACAGAAGCCCGGATGCATCTCGATCGCCACACGGACACCCGCGTCTTTTGCCAGCTTTGCGGCTTTTTCCCAATAGGGGATCAGGCAGTCATTCCACTGATAATCCAGAATTTCCCCATAGACAGGCGGCCAGGAGCAGGTCACCCAGTTGGGCTTACCCGCGCCCGGGTCGCTGCCGGGGCACCCGGAGAAGGTCACCAATGTATTTACCCCCAGAAGTTCCGCGGCTTTCAGCGTATCCAGATAATTCTGGTGATCATGCCTGGCCACTTCCGGGTCCGGATGCACCGGATTCCCGTGACAGCTCAGAGCGGATATCGACATCCCGTAGGATTCGACCAGCGCTTTTAAATCCTTTGCCTTTTGCGGATTTTCGATTAATTCTTTCACTTTACAGTGAGAATCGTCCGTAAAGCAGCCCGCTCCCAGTTCAATGGCCTGTATGCCCAGTGTTTTCAGATATTTCAACGTTTCCTCCAGGGGCATTCCCGAAAAAGGAACGGTCAATATTCCAAGTTTCATGTTCTCATCTCCTAACACTTCCAATTATTGCGGAGCCATCGTCTTGTGCCGATGGTTCCATTGCCGGTTCTTAGCAGGTAAAGAGTCTTGAAAATGCAACCCTTTTCTACAGGCTGATCCAACAATTTTCTTTCTCACTTTTCAAACAGGCCTCCACGATTCTCATCACATAGGCGGCGTCTTCAAATGTGGCATACTCCTGATCCGGCTCCGCGCAGGTTCCGTTTCTTACCGCCTGGTAGAACAGTCTCATGCTGTTATACAGCGCGTCCGACCAGCCTGCCGGATGGCCTCCGGGAAGTGTCGCGTAAAAGTTCGCATCATTTGTCATTTCCCCGGATGCCGCATAAGACTTCGTTTCTCCATGCTCCCGGTCCCCGATGATCAGATGATCCGGTTCCTCCTGGTCCCAGCGCAATGAGCACTTCGCGCAGTCCACACTGATCTTCAGCGCGTTCTTGTATCCGCCGCTGACCTGGGATAGCACCAGATTTCCGTAAGTACCGTCCGCGAACTGCACAAGAATCATACCTGCGTCCTCCGTATCCACCGGAACCGGTTCAAAGGCTGCCTGCTCATCCGCTTTCCCAAATGTCCCGATTTCCCCGGCAGACTTTAGCCGGACGGGGTAGACGGTCAGAAGCTTCGCATACACCGCCTTGATTTTTTGATCCAGAATGACCTGGGCGGTATCGAACCAGTGGGAACCGATATCGGCTACCGTCCGGGATGCGCCGCCTTTGGCGGAGTCCAGCCGCCAGTTATAGTCATTCTCATACATCAGCCAGTCCTGCAGATAGGCTCCGTGTACCAGCAGGGGTTTCCCCGTCCTGCCTTCCCGTATCCTGGCCCGCATTTCCCGTACGATGGCGTTGCTGCGGTAATTAAAGTTGACTGCGTTGGGGACGCGGCGCTTTTCCAGGAGTCTGCACAGCTCCTGCGCTTCCTGCAGGGAGGCTGCCAGCGGTTTTTCGGAATAGATACCGATTCCATGTTCAATCGCGTAGCTGTTCACAGCAAAATGTTCATGATTCGGTGTACAGTTATGTAAAATATCCGGTTTCAGAGTCCCGCACATTTCCCGGTAATCGGAAAAAGCATATGGGATTCCCAGACTTTCGGCTTTCTGTGACAGATCTTTCGCATAGGGATCTGCGATACCGATCACTTCAACTCCCGGAATTCTGTGCAGCGCATCGGCATGTTTTTGCCCCATCATACCGGAAGCCACGATGCCAACTTTTACTTTATTCATTCTTATCCCCTTCTTCAGCGGTATTTTTACCGGCCTCTTCCGCCTCTTTCAAAGACTTCTTCTGAATAAATTTCGCATAAACGCCGTTACTCATACGGTCTATAACCAGGGCCAGCAGAATCAACGCACCTTTTGCCACTACCTGGTAGTTGGAATTGATTCCCATCAGGTTCATACCGTTTGTAATCATACCTACGATGATACAGCCGAACACGGTGCCGACGATGTTCATGTTCCCGCCGCTCATGGCGGTCCCGCCGATTACCACGGCTGCGATGACATCCATTTCCATATCTTTTCCGGCCGCGATCTGCGCGGAAGCGGAACGCGCGGTGGTGACCACCGCTGCGATGGAAGAACAGATTCCTGTTACAATATATACGCCCATACGCACCAGTTTAATATTGACGCCGCAGGCCCTGGTGGCAGACGCGTTCCCGCCCATAGCGATTACGTGCCGGCCGAACGTGGAGTAGTTGGCTATTATATAGGAAATGATAATGACAACAACCATAATGATAACCGGAATCGGCACCGGCCCCAGATATCCCTGTCCGATATTGACAAAAGATGCCGGCAGTGAGGAGATCGGAACCATACCGGTAATGATATAGACCATACCACGGAACAGCGACTGGGTCGCCAGAGTTACGATAAAGGGCGGTATATCTAACGCGGAGATGATGCAGGCATTGGCAATACCAAACGCAGCGCCTGCGGCCAGCGCGACCAGGATCGCCAGCCAGACCGGCCAGTTGGCTTCCATCATCAGTTTTGCCATTATTACGCCGTTCAGACCCAGGATCGCGCCCACCGACAGGTCGATCTCACCCAGGCCCAGGACAAAGGTAAAGCCCATAGCCAGGATCGTGCTGGCGCATACCTGACGCAGTACGTTGAACAGGTTATCCGTGGTGAAGAATATCGGCTGGATCAGCCCGATCACACATGCCATCAATATCATAATTAAGGCGGCTTTATTCCTGAGTAACACCTTATTGATCACAAACTCTAATTTACTTGAATTTTTCATAGTCAGTCCCCTTTTCAATCATTCTGAACGCCGAACGCGTAAGAAATCAGTTTTTCCTGTGTTGCATCCTGATGATCACAGCTGTAGACAATACGCCCTTCCCGTACCACATGGATCCGGTCACTTAAGGCCAGCAGCTCGGGCATCTCTGAAGAGACCAGTAAGATCGCCATGCCCTGCTGCGCCAGTTTCGAGATCAGGCGGTAGATTTCGGCTTTGGAACCCACATCGATCCCTCTGGTCGGCTCATCCAGGATTAAAACCTCCGGCTGTGTCGACAGCCATCTGGCGAAGATTACTTTCTGCTGATTTCCTCCGCTCAACTGTCCGATTAATTCATTTGAGGAGCTATATTTCACTTCAAAATCCGTCGCTGATTTTTCAAAGAAGTCCTGTTCTTTTTTATGGGAATATAAACTGCATTTATTGGCCAGTTCCTTCATGGCCACAATTGTCGTATTCTGCATCACCGACAGCGTATAGATAGACCCTGTACGCAGCCGGTCCTCGGTTACCATGCCGATCTTATTTGCCACCGCATCAGCAGGATTCTTATTTTCGATCTTATTGCCTTTGAAGAGGATTTCACCGGAGCCAGGCCTGGTGATACCGAATACCGCCTCCATGATTTCCGTGCGTCCTGCGCCCATAAGGCCGGAAAATCCCAGCACTTCCCCTCTGTGCACTTTGAAATTAATATGTTCGAATACCCCTTCTTTGCAGAGGTCTTTCACTTCCAGAATCACTTCATCTGTCGAATAATTCGCTTTTTCAAATACCCGGTTCTGCTTTCTGCCGACGATCATGGAAATCAGCCGCTCCATAGGCAGATCTTCTGAATTTTCCGTAGCTACGAACGTACCGTCCCTCAAAATAGTCACTCTCTGACAAATCTCATAAATCTCCTCAAGCTTGTGTGAAATAAAGATAATGGCCGTCCCCTCTTTTGCAAGCATACGCACGATCCGGTACAGAAGTTCGATTTCCTTATTCGTCAGCGCCGAGGTCGGCTCGTCCATAATGATGATATCTGAGTGATAAGACACGGCTCTGGCCAGTTCCACCAGCTGCATATTCGCCACACTCAGCTCATTGATTTTTTTCGTGGGATCGATCTGGATGTCCAGGCTCTCCAGGAGCTTTCTAGTCTCATCCACCCGCTTCTTTTTGTTCAGAAGGCCGCAGCTTTTGAACAGCTTTTCTCTCCCAAGCCAGATATTTTCAGACACATCCATCTCAGGCACCAGGCTGATCTCCTGGTGGATCATGGAGATACCGCTTTTCAACGCCTCCGCCGGACTTTTGAAATGTACTTTCTCTCCCCGCAGCATAATTTCACCGGCATCCGCCGAATATAACCCCAGCAGTATCTTCATCAGCGTGGACTTACCCGCCCCGTTTTCTCCGATCAGCGCGTGGATCTCGCCTCGTTTCAGTTCGAACTGTACACCGTTTAACGCGCGGACTCCCGCAAATACCTTTACAATCCCATTCATCCTTAAAATTGTTTCGTCCATATAAGTCTCCTTTATGGTAGGCCCACCGTCAACTGCCGACGCCGGCCGTAATAACCGGAAGCCCGGAATCTCGCTTTGTCCGGGCTTCCGCTATATCTTTTATTCAACAGGACAGTACGGCTGTTGTATCCTGTTATTTCTCGATCGCAAAGGAGCAGGCTGCGTAATCGCCGGCAAGATATGCATCGATATTGGAAGCGTCCACTCTCATAACTGCATCCAGGGTATATGTATTGCCGCCGTCCCAGGTATCGGTAGCCAATTTCACCGCGATATCCATGATCTGATCGTTGTCCGTGATGGAGGCCCCCACATCCAGATCCTGTTTTCCAGCTTTGATCAGTTCCGGGCCGCTGTCCAGGTCGATTCCGGTCAAAACGACTTTGTCCTTAATACCGGCGGATACCAGTGCGTTGGAAGCGCCCAGCGCCATAATGTCATTGGCCGCGCATACGAAGTTGATTTCCGGATAAGCCTGAATCCAGTCTTCCATGATGCCCATGGCCTTCTGGGTATCCCAGTCTCCATAACCTTCCGCTACGATCTCGATGCGCTCCGGCATCTCTTCTGCGAGTTCTTTCATCAGATCACAGCGGATCAGCTGCAGTGTCTGGGAAGCTTTTCCATAGATCAATCCGCATTTCAGATTCACGTCCGGATTCTCATCCAGATAATTTCTGATCCAGTCCTGAACTGCCGCTTTATATGTTTCCTCGTCAGATCCATAGAATACCACGTCTACCAGATCCGAACCCATATCACGGATATCAATAATAGAAGCGCCGGTGTCTTTCATGGTCTGCAGGCAGGGAAGGCTTCCTTCCGAGTCCACACAGGAGAATACGAATACATCCGGTTTGGTAAGAGCAGCTGTTTCTACATTAGATATCTGCTGGTCAACGCTGGCCTGTGCATCGTAATAATTCAATACTACTTCGATGTCATCCCGTTCCGCGTTAATTTCCTCCACTCTCTTCTTGCAGGCCTCCAGCATCAGAGAACGGGTGGCATCCAGTGTGTCGTCACACCATGCGATGTTAATCGTCTGCTTTCCGGAAGCATCTTTGGCCGGTGTCGCTTCCGCTGCGTCACCGCCGGTTTCTGTTTTTGTCTCACCCGTTGAATCGTTGGTTTTCGGAGCGGAAGAATCGCCGCATCCGACAAGACTTAGGGCCATAATGCCCACGAGAACAAGTGCCGTAAGTTTTTTCATTTGATTACCTTCTTTCCCATTTTTTGAAACTTTTTTCACTTATTTTCATGAAATATTTTTTAGTTTCTGAAATATTTATACCATTCATTTCATGAAAAGTCAACAGCATTTCCCAGTTTTTTTGTGTAAACAACGCATTTTTGTCAAGTTGTCCAATTATTTTTTGACATTTTATGCACTTTTACAGTGTAACGTATTTTATTTTTTCATATATTTTCAAAACAAGTCTATACTTTTCCCCTTTGGTATGTTACAATTATTTCATGAAAATTTTATGTAAATGCAAATTTCAAGCGGGGAGAAGGTTAAATGGAAAAACAAAAAATGAAAATAACTGTCCGTGAGGTTGCCGCCCGTGCCGGGGTTTCCACCGCAACCGTCTCACGTGCCTTTAATCATAAGGGTATCGTCAATCCGAAAACATACCAGTGCATCATGGAAGCTGCCACCGCGCTGGATTACAAGCAGGAAGCCGCCGAGGACATCTCTCCTGCCCGGATACCGGTTGTTTCCTATACTAATAGGAACATCCGTAAAAAGGCTGTGGAAAAGCGTCTGCTCATCATTAACATTCCATCCATATCTAATCCATTTTATACGGAAATTATCAATGGAATCCAGTCCTCAGCCCTGAACCACCAATTCGATTTCCTGCTCTATTCCGGGCATATCAAGGAATCGAGCATAGACACATTTTTAGAATTAGTGGATTATGTCAAAGCCCAGGGGGTCATCCTCCTGAATCTGATCTCTGAGGAGCTGTTAGCCCGTATCACTGAACAAATCCCGGTGGTACAGTGCTGCGAGTACACACAGAATGAATTTGCTTCCTCAGTTGGGATCGACGATTTCTCTTCCACCCAGCGCGCGATGGATTATTTCCTGTCCACAGGCAGAAAGAGAATCGGTCTCATCAACGGACCTTTGAGCTACAGATTCTCACAGAACCGCCTTCAGGCCTATTATAAGGCCATGGAAACCGCAGGCATCGAAGTTCAGCCCCAGTGGGTCATCCAACTGCCTGATCTGAGCCCGGATATGGCATTCTCCTCGGTCGTCAAGCTTCTGTCCATGCCGGACGCGCCGGACTGCTTCTTCGCGGTATCCGACGTGCTGGCCGCGGCAGCCATACGGGCCGCTCATTATTGCAGGCTTAAGGTTCCTGAGGATATTCTGGTCATCGGTTTCGATAACACGGATATCTCGCATCTTACCACACCGTCCATTACTACGGTGAACCAGCCCAAATTCCAGCTGGGCTTCCTGGCCTGCGAGCTGCTCTGTGAAAAAATCCGGAATCCGGAATCCGAGGTAAAGCATATGCTGCTCAATACGGAACTGATCCTCAGGGAGTCTACGGCCGTCGGGGCTTTTACGGCCGGGGGATGATGGTGCTTCAGGAAAGAGCCGGGAGCCTGGCTTGTACGCAATGAAAAAGACCATTGAAGGATTTTTAGATAGGGGAATATTTTTCGTGTCTGTGTGACTTAATTACAGAAGCAGCTCCGCTTTATGGATATACTATAGACATAAAGCAAAAAGGAGTATGAGAGCAATGGCAAATTTATTTGGATTATTCAGTAACCGCGAGACGAACACTGGTGTTGAAAATGGCAGCTCTAAAAAAATAACGGTAGATACATACAGATGCCCGCAAAACCACGCCTGCCCGTCAATCAAGGTCTGCCCGGTGGGTGCGCTGTCACAGAAGGGGTTTCATGCACCTGTGGTAGATATGGATCAGTGCATTAAGTGCGGAAAATGTGTTAAATTTTGCCCAATGCGCGCGATTTCATTGAGATAGAAATTATTATAAATGAAGAGATAATGGAGTAAAAGACAATAAGTCAGCCGGGCCTATTCAGCCCGGCTGCTGTTGTGTTTTTCATACACCGCCATTTTATTGGTTTTTGGAGTGAGCGTTAAGGTCGTAAAAAGTAGAATTTTGTACTATACTATCAGTATAGAAAATTGGCAGGATTAACGGCTTGGCATTTTTCTGATTAGGGCTCGCTTTTCGGAGCTGCAAAGGAGGTACAAAACATGAAACTCTTATCTTACGTCCTTCCGATATTGGTTCTTCTCGTCGGATGTACCGTACTAACCGGATGCATGAGCACTCATAACCCGAAGCCAGAAGCCTCTTCACCAATCGAAACGAAAGTTCCTGAAGCAGACTCTCCCGAAACAGATGTTCCAGTATCGGACTCCCCAAACAAAAACCAACTGGAAAATATGGTCCATGACATGTCAATCGGGGAGAAGGTCGGGCAGATGTTTCTGGTCCGCTGCCCGGAAAAAGACCAGCTTGACAGCATTGCTGACTATCATTTGGGCGGATATCTTTTATTTTCCCGCGATTTTAAAGGGAAAACCCGCCAGCAGCTGATGGAAACCGTGGAAAGTTACCAGGATCTTTCCGATATTCATCTTTTCATTGCCGTGGATGAGGAAGGCGGATCAGTGAATCGTCTGAGTAGCAACTCAGCGTTCAGGGAGGAACCGTTCCTATCTCCCCAGGAACTATATAAAAGCGGAGGGTTCGGCCAGATTATCCGGGACACCCGCGAGAAGTCCAGGCTGTTAAAATCACTTGGCATCAATGTAAATATGGCGCCTGTATGCGATGTCTCCACGAACCCGGAAGATTTCATATATGACAGAACCTTCGGGAAAGATGCAGAGGAAACGTCTGAATATGTACAGGATGTCGTGAAAACCATGGCCGAAGAACAGATCGGTTCTGTTTTAAAGCACTTTCCGGGATACGGGGATAACGCCGACACCCACACTGGGATCGCGCATGACAAACGCAGTTATGATACATTTGCTGACAGCGACTGGAAACCGTTCGAAGCGGGCATCGGGGCCGGAGCCAACGCTGTTTTGGTTTCCCACAATATCGTGGAAGCGATCGATTCTGAATATCCGGCTTCCCTGTCTTTGAAAATGCACCAAATCCTGCGTGATGAACTGGATTTTGACGGCGTAATCATGACCGATGATCTGTATATGGACGCAATCAAGGACTATACCGGCGATGATGAGGCGGCTGTGACAGCCGTGTTAGCCGGAAACGACATCCTGTGCTGCACCGATTTTCAGCAGCAGATCCCTGCGGTAGTCCGTGCAGTCGAAGAAGGCGTGATTCCTGAGGCTCAGATAGATGCGTCCGTGCTGCGTATATTGAAATGGAAACAGGCGATCGGTCTTATTCCGAGGTAGTACCTCTGTTCTGCCAAATCCTTGATACTAGACACAGCCGATGAGAGGGGACAGGCACCTTTCGGCAGTAACGCTAAAACTTCGAGCAGCTGCACAGAGAAAGGGGCCTGTCCCCGGACGTAGGTCAGTTCCAGGGAAAAACGCCTGCTTCCCCGGATATGGAACGATCTTAAGCCGACATCCGGGGACAGGCCCCATAGGCGCGAACTTAAGCAAAAAGTCTAGGAAAAATAAAATAAAAAATAAATTCACCCTGCCTCCTCATTTTGTTGTAAAATAGTTTTGCGAAACAAATA